>JACCSM010000605.1 GCA_013698525.1 Rubrobacteraceae bacterium | reverse complement strand
CGGCTTGACCCACCACTTGCCTTAAACGTATTTGTTACAAGCGGTAAAACTCTTCCCCTGTGATTAGCCCGTACTCGTGGGCGATGTTCGTTACTGGATGCTCCACATTGTACCACAGATAAGCATGAAAGTCAAGTCGTGTGCTGCATTTACAAGCACGAACCTTTAGTAGTTTGAGTCCCCGTAATAAAGAGAGGGCACCGGAGAGGATGTACCCGATACCCTCGCAGGTCGTTAGTGAGGCTTACAATGCCCTTAGATGACTCGGACGAGGGTGTTTGGATAGTGCTTCATCCATTGCCAGCGCCGCCGTGCCGGATGTACCGTCAATAATGTGCGCGTACACCTTTAGAGTGACGGACGGGTTCGCATGGCCGAGGTATCTGCTCACGATAGGGACGGGGACGTTCTGATTAAGCAAGAGACTGGCTGCACAATGCCTCAAATCGTGGTAGTGAAGTCTCTCATCCAAGCCAGCATCGCGTAACGCGCTCTTCCAGCCCCAACGCCAGAATGCCTCGTGCGCGATGGGATTACCGTTGCTCGTCTGAAACATGAATCCCGTGGTAGGGTTGTCGTGCTTCTTGCAATGGCGTCTGAGAGCATCAAGGCCCGTCTGAGGCAAGGCCAGAGTCCTACGGCTGCTAGGGGTCTTTGGGGGATAGGTCTTTCCTTTCCAAAGCGTGCGCCTGATGCTAATGGTTCCGGCGTCCAGGTCAATATCTTCATATCTCAAGGAAAGTGCTTCTCCAATCCTCAGAGCACACACCGCACCAAGCACGATGATTCCCTCGTACCGACTCCCGCGTACAGTCTCAAGCAAACGGGTTAGTTGTTCTGGTTTGAGTACATCCATATCCCGCGTGTGGTTCTTCGGTGGCTTAACGTCATTCGCCGGGTTGGACCGCAGACGCTTGTACTCGTGGACCTGTTCATTGCACGCCTTCTTGATTACGTCATGCAGGCGTCCGACAGTTGACGGTGAGAGCGTAACCAGCTTCTCACGATAGAATGACCTTAGATGCTCCGGCGAGAGTTTGCAGAGCTTCCTAGAGCCTACTGAATGTGACTTGACGTGAATTCTCACCAGTGATTCACGGTTAGTCCACGTCCGCAAGGAAACGGAATCCCTCATGTCATCAAGCCACTGGTCAAGGGCATCATCCAGGGTTAGCTTGTCAGCCGGAACGATGTTGTCATCGCGGTCTCGTAACGCTTGCCGTAGAGCCGTCTTTGCTTCCGCTTTTGTTTTGCGATAGAGGTAACGATACTTGCCCGATGCGTCTTTCCACTTGCCGCACCATTTGCCGTCCTTGCGCCTAAACACGCATCCTTCGCTGCTAGTCATATGGTGTATCCTTTGGTGTACTGGACGGGGGAAGAGGCACATTTGCAGCGGAAAAACAGTGGTTTCAAGTTCCCGACGAAGAAGGTCATAGTTAACCTTGCTCCGGCCCACCTTCGCAAGGAGGGGCCAGCCTTCGATCTACCCATCGCGCTGGCCGTCCTGGCTGTCGCGGGCATAGTCCCCGCGAAGATGCTCGAAGGAGCCGGGGTCGTGGGAGAATTATCCCTGGACGGTGGCTTGCGGGGCGTGCGCGGCGCGTTGTGCATGGCCGAGGGCGCCCGGCGCGAGGGGCTGCGAAATCTGGTGCTGCCGGAGTCCAACGCCGCCGAGGCGGCCTCCATCGGCGGCGTGAAGATCTTCGGGATGAATAGTCTGCGCGAGGCGGTGGATTTCTTCGGCGGCGCACTAGAGGTGGAGCCAGCCGTCGCGGAGGAAGATGGCACGGCGGATGAGACCAACGATCCTGACGACTTCGCGGACGTGGCCGGGCAGCGGTTCGCCAAGCGGGCGCTGGAGGTCGCGGCGGCTGGTGGGCACAACGTGCTTACGTGCGTCCGAATCGCAACGGCTCCCGTCGCTCCGGCTGCGCTGTTCCCTGGGCGACGCCAAGCACCGTAACGCAGAACCGCAAGCCACACTAAGCATTGTTACTGCCGGTGGTGCGTCGTGACCGGCATTCTCAAGCTGCCCGTGCAGCAATTGCGAAAAAGACCCGCCGGCGGACGGCGGGTCAGACCCTTACCGAAAGGAGCAGACCATGCAGAACCCTATCGGCAATGAAGCAAGTATAGCTGATCGAGAGGAGGCTTACAGGGTGCTCAACAACATGAAGGTGCTCGACCTCTACAACCGGGTCCGTCGGTCGCCACGAAGCGAACCCGACGCCGCCGGTCGGGAACGCAGGATCGGCGCGAACGTCGCCGGCATGGTCCGGCAGCTCGTGTATTGGGAGAACAAAGGTCACGCCGAAGACGGCTGGATCTGGAAGTCCCGATCGGAGTGGGAAGACGAAGCCGGTCTCACGTATCGCATGCTGCGCACCGCACGCGAGACCGCCAAAGCCGAAGGACTCCTATCCTTCGAGGAACGCATGCACCACGACGGTCGTACCCGCGTTCTTCTACAGGCTCGACATGCTGGGTGTGCTCCGGCTCCTGAGTGGTGAAGACAGGCTCAAACGTCACGGTGAAGATTCGAATCGTCACAGTCACAATCCGGATGACACGGACGTCACCCCACCCCTTACAAACTGTAACCCCACCCCTTACAAGTTGTCAGGGGTCCCCTTACAAGTTGTAACCCTACAGTAGAGTACTTCAGTAAAGCACCGCAGGAAAGTACTTCAGTAGACTCCGCTTTACAAGCGGGCAAGAAACTGTTTTCTGACGAAAACATCAAAGAAGCTACGGTGGGTTCAAC
>JACCSM010000604.1 GCA_013698525.1 Rubrobacteraceae bacterium | reverse complement strand
CGGGCCATCTCCGGCCTCGAGAGCGCAGAGCTTGTGGCAGTAGCCGATGTCGTCCCCGAACTTGCCGAGGAGCTGGCCGGCGAGTACGGGTGTTCCTATTACGCCAGCCTCGAACAGATGCTATCGGGCGTGGAGCTTGACGCCGTGTGCGTCTGCACCCCCAGCGGCATGCACGCCGAGGGTGCCCTAGCGGCTCTCGAGGCTGGCAAGGACGTCGTCATCGAAAAGCCCGTCGACGTCACGCTAAATGCGGCGGACCTGCTCATCGAGGCACAGCGTGCCACGGGCAGGAGGGTCGCCGTCGTGAGCCAGCACCGCTTCGACTCGGCCACGCGGGCCGTTCACGAGGCCCTCACGAGAGGAGAGTTCGGCCGCCTTACCTCGGGGTCCGCCGAGGTGCGGTGGTGGAGGTCGCAGTCTTACTACGACTCTGGTGGCTGGCGTGGCACCTGGGAGCTCGATGGTGGAGGAGTATTAATCAACCAGGCCATCCATAGCATCGACCTCCTGCAGTGGTTGATGGGCCCGGTACTCGAGGTTACTGCCTACACGGGCCTGCTCGCCCACGAGAGGATCGAGGTCGAAGACACAGCGGTAGCCATCCTGAAGTTTGTAAACGGCACCCTCGGCACCATAGTGGCGACGACGGCAGCATATCCGGGACTCACAGCCAGGATCGCCGTGCACGGGGATAGGGGGTCGGCCGTCATCGACGACGATGCACTGACCTACTTTCACGTCGCCGGCGAGGGACAGGAAGGAGACGCCTACGGAGCAGGCGGAGGCGAGAACCAGGCCGAGCAGGTAATAGCGCGGTATGGTGAGGTGGGGCCGGGATCTGGCGCCGGCGCGGACCCTGGCAGCCTCTCCATGGCGCACCGCGACCAGATACAGGACTTCGTCGAGGCCGTAAGAGAGGGCCGCGAGCCGCTCGTGAACCTCCAAGAAGGACGCAAGCCGCTCGCGATAATCCAGGGTATCTACGAGTCGGCCCGTACCGGCGGGCCCGTACGTATCGAGGGTTAGACACGCAGGGGCAGTTCTCTCGCAGCGGGCGGAGGGTCGCCCCATGGAAAGGGGTTATAACAAGTGTGGACCTTGACAGGATTCGCCGATGAGATCTCCCCCGAACTGGACGAGCAACTAAACACGCTCGCAGAGGAGTCCATAAGCTACATGGAGCTGCGCAGCGTATGGAACACCAACGTGCTCGACCTTACGGACGGTGAGCTGGATAGGGTGAAGTCAGCGGCCGCGCTGCGCGGCATAGGGATGTCTTCCATAGGCTCGCCGATAGGCAAAGTACCAGTAACAGACCCTTTCGGGCCGCACCTGGAGCGTTTCAGGCGTGCGCTGTACGCCGCCGATGTCCTGGAAGCGCCTTACGTCCGCGTCTTCTCGTTCTTCATTCCCGAAGGTCAGGACCCGGATCAATATCGGGAAGAGGTACTAGACAGGATGGGGATCCTGGCCGGCGAGGCGGAGGATTCTGGGGTCACGCTCCTGCACGAGAACGAGAAGGAGATCTACGGCGACGTCCCGAGCCGCTGCGTTGACATACTCGCCGGTGTCGAATCGCCTGCCCTTCGCGCGGCGTGGGACGCGGCCAACTTCGTGCAGTGCGGCATCAGCCCATATAAAGAGGGATACGCGTCGTTGCGGCCCTACATAGAGTACGTGCACGTAAAGGACGCGCTCTCAGACTCGAACAGGGTCGTTCCGGCGGGTGAAGGAGACGGACAGTTGCCCGAGACACTCTCCGCGCTGCGCGCCTCCGACTTCGACGGCTTCTTCTCGCTGGAACCGCACCTCGCATCCTCAGGGAAATACTCGGGCTTCAGCGGCCCCGAGCTGTTCCGCAAGGCCGCAGGGGCCTTCAAAGAGGTACTCCGCAAGCAGGAGATCGAATGGGCCTGACGGGAAACACGGCCACAAGACTCCTTGCCCTGAACGGCCTCGACGTTCTCCCAAACTCGGCGGTCTCTGTCGAGGGAACGGTGGTCGGCCTTGTCTGGTCGGGCCAGAGGGTTGCGGTCCTGGCACCTTCGGGATCTCAGGTCCTCTCCGGTTTCGAAGGGGAGAGCAGCGCCACAGGCGACCGTACGCTCCTTCTCGGTCCGATGAGCCCGGCCAATCTGGACGCCTTACGGGAGCTGATGCCCTGGATGCGTCCGCGGCCACTCGGAACGCGCATGTCTGCGGGCTTCGGCGACAGGCTCGGCCTTGCCACACAGGGCCACGTCAGGGCCTTGCGCGCCGCCGGAGGAGACCTCGCGCCGATCTTCGCCCAGCAGTCCATCAGGGAGATGGAGCGTACGGGCAGGAGCCCTCGGGAGGTTCTCGACGACGCAACGTGGGGCGCCTTCGCCGAAGGTTGGCAGGAGGGCTTCGGAGCTGATGCCGACCACCTCAAGACAGCGCAGGACGTAGACGCCTGCGTCGCCGCAGGTTACAGTTTCTTCACGTTTGATCCCGGAGAGTACGTCGACGACGGGGCCGAGACCGCCGGCGCTTCAGCACTGCGGGCCGCACTGGAGGACCTACCTTGGCAGAACCTCGAAGACGTTCAGGCTGACCTGAAGCGGCGCGATCTCGACGACACGTTTGAAGCCGAAGGGCACGAGGTCAGCTTCGACGATCTCTCCCTCGCGCTGGCGGCCGTCAAGTACGGTGCCGCCGTGGCCCACGTGGCGCGTCTTTACCGCCACCTCCAGTCGGCGATGGGAGACAAAGACTTCGAAGTCGAGGTCTCCGTGGACGAGACAGAGAGCCCGACGACCCACGCCCAGCACGTGTACATCGCCACGGAGTTAGGGCGTCTCGGGCTCAGGTGGGTGAGCCTGCCCCCGCGCTACGTCGGAAGGTTCGAGAAGGGCGTTGACTACATAGGCGACGTCACAGAGTTCGAGGAGGATATCGAGGTCCACGCCGCCATCGCCCGCACCGTCTCACCCGACGGGCCGTACAAGCTGAGCCTGCACTCAGGCTCGGACAAGTTCTCGGTCTACCCCGCCTTTGTTCGGCAGACCAGGGGGCTCGCCCACCTCAAGACGGCGGGCACGAGCTACCTGGAGGCCCTGCGCACCGTGGCCGCGCTCGACCCTGACCTTTTCCGTGAGATCTACGATTTCGCCCGCGGACGCTACGAGGAGGACAGGGCGAGCTACCACGTCTCGGCAAGAACGGACCGCACGCCTGGCGTCGTGGGCGACGCACAGCTGCCGGCCCTGCTCGGGACCTTCGACGCGAGGGAGATACTGCACGTCACCTTCGGGTCAGTGCTGAAGGAGGCACGCTTCCGCAATCGCCTCCTGGGGTTGTTGCGCGAGCATCCAGAGCACTACGCCGCGGGCCTCGAAAGGCACTTCCTGCGACACCTCGAGCCCTTTGCGAACGGAGGAACCCCATGAGCAAGCCCTGGACGCTCGACCCTGACAGGCTCTTCGACCCTAATCCGGCAAGGCGTTCTGTGGCCAGGAGCCTCTACACAGAGGTCGAGGACCTGCCGATAGTCGGGCCGCACGGCCACGTACCCCCGGCGCTGCTCGCAGACCCGGAAGCCACCCTCGGAACGCCGGCCGAGCTCTTTATCATCCCCGACCACTACGTCTTCAGGATGCTTTACAGTCAGGGGGTCCCGATGGAGGACATCGGGGTACCGACGGTCGACGACACCCCTATAGAGAAGGACCACAGGCGTGCCTGGCAGCGCTTCTGCGAGAACTTCCACCTCTTACGCGCGACCCCGACAGGCCTCTGGCTCTCGGACGAGCTCGTCAACGTCTTCGGCGTCACCGAGAGACTGACCGGAGAGAACGCGCAGGGGATCTACGACTATCTCCAGGAGAGGCTGGCGAGCCCCGAGTACGCGCCGCGGGCCCTCTTCGAGACCTTCGGCGTAGAGGTACTGTGTACGACGGACGCGGCGACAGACACGCTGGAGCATCACGCCACACTGCGTGTGGAGGGCTGGGGCGGTAGGGTGCGTCCCACCTTCAGGCCCGACGCTGTCATCGACCTTTCGACGGCAGGCTGGCGGCACAACATAGACCTCCTCTCGCAGGCCTCTGGTACCGACGTCATCCACTACCGCTCCTTCCTGGAGGCCCTACAGGAGAGGCGTTCCTTCTTCAAGGAGATGGGGGCTGTCGCAACAGACCACAGCGCAACCACGCCCCACACCGAGCGTCTGTCGGAGACGGAAGCACAGGGGATCTTCGCCCGTGCACTTTCGGGAGAGTCCAGCGGTGAGGACGCCGCGAGGTTCACGGCCAACATGCTGGTCGAGATGGCCGGCATGAGCGTCGAAGACGGGCTGGTGATGCAGCTGCACGCGGGCAGCCTCCGCAACCACAACGCGGTGGTGCACAGGCGGTTCGGGCTCGACTCCGGCGCGGACATCCCCATAGCGGCCGACTGGACGCGAGGCCTGCGGGCCATCCTCGACGAGCGGGGCAACGACCCGCGTTTCCGCCTCGTCGTGTTCGGCCTGGACGAGGCCGCGTACTCCAGGGAACTGGCGCCGCTCGCCGGGCACTATCCGGCCCTGCTCCTCGGGGCGCCGTGGTGGTTCTTCGACAGTCCGCTCGGCATGCGGCGCTATCTCGACGCGGTGATAGAGACAGCAGGCCTCTACAACACAGCGGGCTTCAACGACGACACCCGCGCGTTCGCGAGCATACCGTCCCGCCACGACGTGTGGAGGCGCATAACTTGCGACTGGCTGGCAGGGATGGTCGTTACAGGCGTTGTGGACGGAGAGGAAGCCGGCGACATGGCGCGCGAGTTCGCATACGGGCTCGCGAAGAGGGCCTACGGGTTCCAGAGAGAGCCCGTGGGCAGGGCGTAAGGAGGAGAACAGTGGAACAAAGATCGATACAGGATCTCTTCTCCCTCACGGGAAAGGTTGCCGTCGTCACAGGCGCGACAGGGGTCCTCGGCGGTGAGATGGCCCACTCCCTCGCCCGCAGCGGCGCTAGGGTGGCTGTGCTTGGCCGTCGCGAGGAGAAGGCCAACAGGGTCGCCGGAGAGATAGAGGTGGCGGGCGGGGAATCGCTCGCACTCCCTGCCGACGTGCTCGACAATGACCAGCTCGAAGACGCCAGAGACGCTCTGCTCGAGCGCTGGGGCAGGGTGGATATCCTCGTAAACGCGGCCGGCGGGAACGTGCCGGAAGCAACTCTCAGTGACGACGTTGGTGTCTTCGAGTTACCGGAGAAGGCCTTGCGGCAGGTCATGGACCTCAACTTCCTCGGGACGCTGCTCCCCTGCCAGGTCTTCGGGGCTGCCATGGTCGAGGGTGACGAGGAGCCCCATGGCTGCATCGTGAACATCTCTTCAATGGCCGCTTCCAGGACCCTGACGAACGTGGTCGGCTACTCGGCCGCCAAAGCCGCCGTCGAGAACTTCACCCGCTGGCTCGCCGTCGAGCTCGCGCGCAGCCACGGTCCGGGTCTCAGGGTCAACGCCATAGCGCCAGGTTTCTTTATAGGGGAGCAGAACAGAGACCTGTTGCTCGACGAAGACGGTAGCCCATCACAGAGGGGACAGACCATAATCGAGCACACCCCGGCGGGGCGCTTCGGAGAACCCGATGAGTTGGGAGGGACCTTGATCTGGCTCTGCAGCCGAGCCGCCGCCTTCGTCAACGGCATCGTCGTGCCCGTGGACGGCGGCTTCAGCGCCTTCAGCGGAGTGTAAGGCAGCAAGTCAGCATTTCAGCACGCTCCGGCCTTCGGCCTCCGCTTGTCAGCACTTCAGCTGGTCAGCATTTCAGGTACTGCGGCTGCAAAATCTTGCTGACATGCTGACAAGCCGCCCGTGGGGCGGCGTGCTGAAGTGCTGAAATGCTGCAATGTTGCTTTGCCTGCAACGGCGGATTAGACTCCCTGTGGATGAGGGACTTCCAGGGTTACACCAGAGAACGCAAGGGCATACGCCGCATCCGCTGGTGGATGTGGTGGCTACCTGTCTTGCTCGTCGCTGTGATTTTGGGCGTCGAGGTCCTCGCAGGCCCGGTCTCGGTTCAAAGACTCACCCAGGCCTCGCAACTCGACCCTGGCAAGGTCGACACCTCCCCGAGCGGCTGGGTTCAGGAAATGTTCGGTGAGGACGAGATCACGGACGGGCCGCTCAACGTGCTCGTGCTTGGCGTGGACACGAGGCCTGACAGCGAGGAGATGGGGAGCCGCACGGATACCATCATGCTCGTGCGGGTGGTGCCGAAGACCGGAGACGTCAAGCTGCTCTCTGTGCCCAGGGATCTCCTCGTCGAAGTGGAGCCGGGAGAAAAGGACAGAATCAACTCCGCCTACAACTATGGCGGCGTCGATGAGACGATCGACGCGCTGGAGAACTACTCGGGAGTACCCGTAGACCATTATGCCACCATCGATTTCGAGGGTTTCGAGAGGGTAATCGACGCGATGGGGGGGGTCAGGGTCGACGTTGGAGAAGGCCAGTTCCCCGAGAAGTGGCGCATGGGCGAAGGCGTGCAGAGACTAAACGGCCATAAAGCCCTGATCTACGCCAGATACAGAGACACCCCAGGAGCCGACCTCGACCGTATGCAGCGCCAGCGGGAGCTCGTGGGCGCCCTCCGCAGCGATGCCCTGAGGTGGCACACCGTCAAGACACTCCCCGAGATCATGAAGGTCATGGACGAGAACGTACAGACCGACCTGGATCTCGACGGAGCCATCACCCTGGGTCAGGTCCTCATCCGCAGAGGAAGTCACGCCGAGATGACCTCCCAACAACTCAAAGGAACCCCAGAGACCCTCTTCGACGGAGACGAAGTCCTCATACCCGACGAGGACGCGAACCAGGCAATCCTCGACGATTTTCGCCA
>JACCSM010000469.1 GCA_013698525.1 Rubrobacteraceae bacterium | reverse complement strand
ATCCCTCCGTCACGGATGGGGAGAAGGAGTTGCTGGACTTCGTTATAAGCACCTCCGCCTCCAAGAACTGGGACGACTTCATCAAGCTCGTCTATTCCACCTACCCCATCGTCACCCAAGAAAGGTTCTCGAAGCTCGATTTAGTGGGGCTGGCCGAGAAGTATGAAGAGAGCATCCCGCTGCTAGATCCGTAAGGCTGCCGCAAGCGGTAAAGCCAGAGACCAACCTCAACAATGATCTACCTGTTTGCGTCCGGCTTTCTCATTTTCGTCGAGCTTTGCCTTCAAGCCGAACGCACGAGGGACACGTCCACGAAACGCTCGCGGCTCATCTCCGCTCCGTAGGCTACGCACGCGAGAATATCTTCGCGCGAGAGTTGCGGGTATTCTTCCAAAACCTCTTCGATGAACAACCCCGAGGCGAGTAGGTCCAACACCAGCGATAACCAGATGCGGTGTTCTCGTATACACGGTTTGCCGAAGCACACCCGCGGATCTATGGAGATCTTTTCCAACAACCTGTCGCGGTCCATGATCTTCCCACGCTTCTGCCTCGGACGGGACAATTTTACCTGTTGCGTCGTCCACGCGAAGCCCGGAGAGCGATCCAGCGCAGAGCGCCACGTTGTGGAACGTGAGGCCGTGGCGTGAGATATTGATCTCATCGTCGCCGGAAGGGGAGGTGGTCGGGTGCGGATCGAGGGTGAAGAGCGGGATGACGCGGCGCGGCTGTTGCCTGAGGGGAACGTGTGGACGCGGTTCGTGTTCGTGGATCACGCGGGCATCCCCAAGTGCAAGGCCGTCCATCGCGACGGCTTCGAGGGAAGGGCGAGAGCTGGGGTGGGGCTTGCGAAAGGGGTGCTGGCGCTGGACCCGAGCGGGGTGCTGCAACCGGCTTCCGGCCTGAGTCCGGTGGGGGAGTGCCGCCTCGTCCCCGATCTCTCGACCCTCACCCCTCTTTCGTTCGCCCGCGGCCAGGCGATGGTCCTCTGCGACATGATGGAGCCGGACGCGGTGACGCCCTGGGATGGATGTCCTCGTGGCGCCCTCAAACGGGTGCTGGGGCGGCTCTCGACCCAGGGATACAGGTCGGTCGCTTCATACGAGGTGGAGTTCTATGTATGGAACCTGAATGGCCCGCTGGACAGGACGCCGTACGCTGGCAGTTACGCGCTGACGGCGGCGGCGGAGTTTGTCGCGGAGCTGGCGGAGATGCTGGAGGAGATGGGCATTCCGCCGGAGCAGTTCCACGCCGAGGTGGGTCATGGGAACCTGGAGCTTTCGGTGGGAGAGGCGGAGGCACTGGCGGCGGCTGACCGGCGGGTGATGGTTTTGGAGGCGATCCGGGGCGTGGCCTACCGGATGGGGCTTGGAATTACGATGGCCCCGAAGCCGTTACTGGATCAGGCGGGAAACGGTCACCATCTGCATGTGAGCCTCTACGCTTCGGAGGACGATGCTCCGGCGCTCTTCGATGTGTCGGGGGCGTTGAGTGATTCTGGTTTGGGGTTCGTGGCGGGAGTCCTGGATCACCTGCCTGCCATCATGGCTTTCACCGCCGCGAGCCCCAATTCCTACCAGCGTCTCGCCCCCGGCATGTGGTCCTCCGCCTACGCCTGCTACGGTCTGGACAACAGGGAGGCAGCCGTGCGTCTCGCCTCACCCGTGGCCGGGAAGGAGTCAGCGACTGCAAACGTGGAGATCAAACCGGTGGACGTGACGGCGAACCCTTATCTGGCCCTGGCGGCGGTATTGGTAGCCGGCATGGATGGGATGGAGCGCAGCCTGGACCCCGGAGACCCGATAACCGTGGACCCGGCGACGTTGAGCGAAGAGGAACGCGCCACCCTGGGCATCCGTCCGCTTCCAGCTTCGTTGGACGAATCCCTGGATGCGCTGGAGAGAGACCGGGTCATCACGGAGGCGTTGGGCGAGCCGCTCGTGCGCGCCCACCTCGCCGTGGCCCGGGCGCAGGCTGCGATGGCGAAGGATCTCCCGCCGGAGGAAGTCGCCGCGGCGGCGGCCATGATCTACTGATGAGCCACGCCGGTGCCCGAGAGGATGACGACGCATGACAACCGAAACCGCCACGACGGCCATGACGCACGAGGATTATCCGTGACCAACGGCAGCGAGTCTTGACGGGCCTCCCGATGGCGCGCAGAGGAGAATATGAATGGAGGAAATAGACCTCGGCCAGATCCCTGTCGTGGACAACCACTGCCACGGCATCCTGCGCTCCCAGACCTTCGAAGATTTCGCAAGCTGGCGGCGGGCCTTCACGGAGTCCTCGGACCCTGGGATGCCTCGGGACCATGTCACCACTACCGCCTACTACCGGCGTTTGATCCACGCTCTGGCGGATTTCTTCGGATGCGATCCTGACGAGGAGACCGTCCTCGCTATCCGCAAAGAAAGAGTCTCGAAGAGGCACACCGGAGAACTGCTCCGAGCCGCGAATATAGAGGCTCTTCTCCTCGACACCGGCTATCCACCGCCCGAAGAGGTACTGTCAGAGAAAGAACTCAGAGAATTGGCGAACTGCCGCACTGGGCCGATGCCGCGCCTGGAGACGCTGATGGAGTGCCTGCTGGCCGAGCACGACTCCCTGGGAGAAGTAAAAGAGGCACTCGCGGATGCCCTGGAAGACATTCGGAGTCAGGGTTACGTCGCACTCAAAAGCATCGTCGCCTACCGCACGGGGCTGAACGTCCGGGAGTGGCCGGAGGAGGATGCGGAGGCTTCATTTCAGGAGTTCCGGCGGGACATGCGGGAAGGACAGGCGCGGCTGGTCCACAAGCCGCTGCTCGATACTCTGCTGCACACCGCATTCTCCGAGGCGGCCCGCCAGGAGGTCCCGGTCCAGTTCCACGTCGGATACGGCGATGCCGACACGGACCTCTTGCTCGGCAATCCGTTGCACCTGCG
>JACCSM010000466.1 GCA_013698525.1 Rubrobacteraceae bacterium | reverse complement strand
GCGAGCACGGGATACAGGTCGCCGGCGGGCAGGGTGCGTTGGCGGGCAGGATCTTCCGCATCGGACACTGCGGCTACTTCGACGCCTTCGATATCATCGCCACGATAGCGGCCACTGAGCTCGCGCTCGAGTCTCTCGACTATCCCGTCGAGCTCGGCAAGGGCGTCGGCGCGGCCCAGAGGGTCTTCTCGAAGAGCGGGGTGAGGGCTTGAAGGTCCTCGTCCCCGAGAAGCTCGCCGACCCAGGCATAGAGCTACTAAGTCGAGATTTCGAGGTGGACGTACTCCTCGACCTCAGCCCGGAGGAGTTGCTCCAGACGATCGGGGATTACGACGGCCTTATCATCCGCAGCGCCACGAAAGTCACTTCCGAGGTAATAGAGAGGGCCGGGAACCTCAAGGCCATCGGACGCGCCGGCATCGGCGTAGACAACATAGATATAGAGGCCGCCACCAAGCGCGGCATCATCGTCGCCAACGCCCCTGAGAGCAACACGGTCGCCGCGGCCGAGCACACGTTGGGGCTCATGCTCGCTGCGGCGCGGCGCATCCCCGCCGCGGATTCTTCCTTGCGGGGCGGGGAGTGGAAGCGGAGCGATCTCAAGGGTGTCGAGATCTCGGAGAAGACAATAGGTCTGATCGGGCTCGGTCACGTCGGCGCCATCGTGGCGCGCGGCGCTCTTGGTATGGGGATGAAGGTCCTCGCCTATGATCCCTACGTCTCCGAGGACAGGATGCGCTCGATGAACGTCGGGCGGGCCGAGACCACAGACGAGGTCTTCGAGCGGGCCGATTTCGTCTCGCTACACGTCCCGCGCACTCCGCAGACGATGGGACTCGTGAACGAGGACGCCCTGGCTAAGATGAAGCCGACCGCGTACGTCATAAACGTGGCCAGAGGCGGCATCGTCGACGAGACGGCCCTCTACAACGCCCTCAAGGAGGGCACCATCGCCGGTGCCGCGCTCGACGTATTCGCCGAGGAGCCGACGACGGACTCCCCGATCTTCACGCTCCCCAACGTGGTGGTAACGCCCCACCTCGGGGCGAGCACGGCCGAAGCCCAGGACAGGGCGGGCATCACGGCCGCCGAGCAGGTGGCGACGGCCCTTAGAGGCGCCGTCCCGATGCACGCCATAAACGCCCCCGTTCCGATGGGGGAGGGCGCCGAGTTCGTGGCCCAGTTCTCGGGACTGTGCGAGTCTCTGGGAAGCCTGCTCTACCAGCTCACGGACCACACTGAGGATACCCTCAGGATCGAGTACCACGGCGAGGTCGCCGGATTCGACACCCGACTCCTCGACGTCTCGGCCCAGAAAGGACTCCTCGCTTCGATGGTCTTCGAGCCCTTGAATTTCGTCAACACACCCGCTCTCGCGAGGGAGCGGGGGCTCAAGGTCGAGACCTCGCGCTCTTCGGAGAGATCTGACTACACGAACCTCGTGGAACTGCGCATGGGCGAGAACGCCGTCAGCGGGACGCTCTTCGGGCCGAGGATGCAGCCGCGTCTCCTAGAGGCGATGGGCTTCGACTTCGACGTGGTGCCCGAAAAGCACATGCTCTTCATCCGCAACGAGGACAGGCCTGGCATGATCGGGAAGCTCGGCGGTGTCCTCGGGGAGCACGGCATCAACATCGGCAACATGGCCGTCGGACGCGGAGAGCCCGGTTCCCGCGCGGCTATGGCCGTCACCCTGGACGAGCCCGTACCCGAAGAAGTCCTGAACGCTCTCGTCGAGACTCCGGGTTTCGACGAGGCCCGCTCCGTGACGCTGTGATGGCCAGCCTGGAAGACATACTAGCCCGCTACAGGCCCTACGGACCCACCTTCGGGCCTGGCGAGAAGGCCCCTTTCTCGGGCACCTACATCTGCGACAGGGGGACCATGCTCCCGCCGATTCGGGTTCAGCTCTCCAAAGGAGAGGAGTTCCCCGTGGCCGGGGCCCTCGGAGAGCACACCCGCTGGCGCGAGACGAATATTCAGTCGTGATAGCGGTTTTGGAGGGTCGATCTTCCAAAACCGCGCTGGTCAGCGTTTCAGCAAGTCAGCACGCCGCCTGCGGCGGCTCTCAGCCTCTCAGCACTTCAGCTAGTGCCTTGGCCGGCGAGGCTCCCACGCGCAGCCAGGTTCCGTGGTAAACGAAGCGGGGCCTTATCCACCGCACAATCGACCAACGCGAGCCGCTCCCCAACAAAGCTGAAGGGCTTACAGGCTGATTGCTCGTCGTGTGTAAGGCGCAAGCCTTAACCACGGCGTGTAGAATCTCCGCAATTGCACGGTCGGAAAGGGCGTACATGAGCGACAAGGGCGGCGGATTGGGTACGACGCTCGTTCTGGCGTTCGTCATCGTCATCTTGGGCGTTGCGCTCGGCGTCGGGCTCGCGCGCAATGGCTCGTTGCTGCCGATAGTGGGGCCCCTACTCGGAGAGAAGCCGCCGCGCACGACGACGGGACCAGTGGTGGTGGAAGGGATACAGGAGCTCGACCAGCTCGCCACGGTGCGCTGGACCGAGTCCGTGCCGATCACGAGGGAGACCGGTGGCGACATTGTGGACCGCCTGTTCAACGGAGAGAAGGTCCTTGTGATAGCCACAGGAGAAGTCGAGGCC
>JACCSM010000465.1 GCA_013698525.1 Rubrobacteraceae bacterium | reverse complement strand
TCGGTCACCTCTCGTGGTATCCCCACTTTCACGCGCCAGATTATAACGTCGGATTCGGATCTGCGCTCCCGAGGGCCAACCGTTACCAACAACATCCCGTTTTGTAATCGAAATGTCACCTATGAGGTCTTCGAGAAGCGTGTGATCTCTCCCGACACCGTCAGCATCCTGCGGCCGACAAAGGGGAAGAACATCGTCAGCCTCCAGACCTGTACGCTTCCCGACTACTCGCACCGCCTCATCGTGCAGGGCGAACTGAAGGACAAGAAGTAAGTCCCTGCCGACGAACACAGGGCATCGGCAGGGCCCACTTTGTAACCTGGATGTTACTTTTGCAGGATATCTACACGGCGTAGAAAGACCCGGATCTGTGGAGGGGAGGTGTATTGACGTGAGGACCTACAGGACGAGAATAAGCGGGCTCAGGATACTTGGCTACCTGGTGGCCACATTCCTCGTCGTGTCTGGGTTGGTTCTGGTGGGGTACTCCTTCCTCATACGCGACCCGTTCGCCAGCGCGGCCGTGTTCGCGCAGAAGCCTCCGGGCAACTCGACGATGTCTCTGACCGTCCCCGAGATGAGGCGCGTCGACCACGTGCCCGTCTACACGGGCGGGGCTGGTGATAAGGGCGCGCTCCACGACGGGACGCTACACCTGAAGCGCACAGGTTTCCCCTGGCAGACGGGGGCCAACGTGTATATCGCGGGCCACCGCATGGGCTTCCCAGGCACCAAGAGTTATCTCGTGTTCTGGGATCTGAACAAGCTGGAGGACGGCGACAAGGTCATCCTGACCGACGCGAACGGTACCCGATACACCTACAGCGTGTTCAAGAGCACCATTATCAACCCAGACGCCTACTACATCACACGGCCCGTCCCGGGCAAGAGCATCATCAGCCTGCAGACGTGCACCTTGCCCAACTACGCGCAGCGCCTGATCGTTCAAGCCGAGTTGACAGCTGTGGGTTAGCGCAGTGCGGAATTACATTCCGCACTGCGCGCTGGTCAGCCAGCCAGCATTTCAGCTTTTTATTGCTGAAGTGCTGACTAGTTGACTGGATCGGCGTTTGTAAGGCTCAGGCCTTACAAACGCCGATCTCTATCTGGCCCTTCTACGGGGTCTCAATTCGGCGGCGAGATGTTCGACGGGTTCGTCGTTTTTGAGGTGCCCTTGTACTATCTCGGGCACGTCTTGCTCTACGACGCCGAGGTACCAGGTGCCCCCAGGGTAGACGATGAGGTTCGGGCCGTGCTTACAGAGGCCGAGGCAATCTACGGAGTCTACGCGTACGTCCCTGTTCATGCCCTCCGCGCGCAACTCATCCTTGAGTGCTTTGCGGACGGCATTGGCTCCGCGCTTCTTGCAGTCGCCGCCCTTGCAGACGAGCACGTGGGAGTCGTAGTCCCTGACCTTCGCGGCCGACTTTGCGAGCGTCGCCAGCGCGCCGCCCTTCTGCGCCTGCTTCTTCTTCGCCTTCTTGCCTCTCTTCGAGATATCTTCCTCCGGTTCTGAAGCCGTCATGCGCGACCGATGACCTTTTTGAGAGGTTCGAATATATCACCCGGGGCGGCGGGACGGTATCATGGGCGATATGAGATTTCACGACTCGTTACAGGCGTCGATGGTTTGAGCCGGCATTCTGTCGTGGACGTTGGCTCCAACACCATACACCTCCTCGTTGGGGAGGTAGACGGAGGATCAGTCCTGCCTGTCACTGGCGAGAAGGTCTCGGCCAGGCTTGGGGCCGGCGTGGAAAGGACGGGTCGCCTCGACGAGGGGCGTCTCACGCTCGCGACAGAGGCGATCTCCCTCTTCACCGGGATAGCGGCCATGAACGGAGCGCCATCGCCGGAGATCCTCGCCACGAGCGCGGTTCGCGACGCCGAGAACGGCCAGGAGCTGGTCGAGAGAGTCAGAGAGGCGACGGGACTCAAGATGCGCTTGATCTCGGGCGAGAAGGAGGCCGCGCTTGGTTTCAGCGGAGCGCTTTCGGCTGTGCGGCACGAGGGAAAGGTGCTCGTAGTCGACCTCGGGGGCGGCTCGGCGCAGCTGATCCTCGGCGAGTTCTCCGGTGGGCCCGAGGAGCGGGTCTCGCTGCCGCTGGGCACCAACCGCACAACGGAGCGCTTTGTGGAGCAGGATCCTCCCTTGGACGCTGAGATCAAGGCCCTCAGCGAGCACGTGGCACGCCTCTTACCTGAATGGGACATTGGCGGGGCTCGGGTCGTGGCCGTCGGCGGGTCGGCGCGGGCTATCCTGAAGGTCACGCGCGACAGGCTCACGGCCGAGCGTTTGTGGAGACTGGCTACAGAGATCAGGGAGAGCCCTTCCGGGGTGCTTTCGCGGGATCACGGGCTCGCACCGGAAAGGGCGCGGGTCTTGCCTGCGGCCATCACGACACTTGCGACCATACTGGAGCACTATGGCGAGGAGGATCTGAAGGTGGCGCGCGCAGGAATCAGGGAGGGCACGCTGCTCGCGCTCGCGGAGGGAGGAGAGATATGACGGACGTAGCACGCAAGCCGAGCCTTTCCGACCCTTCACTGTATATAAACAGGGAACTCTCCTGGCTGGGGTTCAACCACAGGGTCCTCGAACAGGCCCGTGATGAGCGGCACCCGCTGCTGGAGAGGGTACGGTTCGTCGCGATCTCCGAGACCAACCTCGACGAGTTCTTTATGATCCGGGTCGCTGGGTTGCAGCAACAGGTAGCCTCGGAGCTCCCAAACCCCGTTCCAGACGGGATGACCCCAGAGGAACAGATCTCCCGGATACACGACCACACGGAGACATTCTTCGAGGAGCGGCGCAGGATACTGAACAAGGAGCTCATGCCCGCCCTGGAAGAAGAGGGCATACGCATGGTGCCTCATAGCAAGGTCCGCGCCGCCGAGCGGAGGGAGCTCAGGGAGAAGTTCGTCAGGGACATACTGCCCATACTCACACCACTTGCCATAGACCCGGCCCACCCCTTCCCCCACATCTCCAACCTCTCGCTGAATCTGCTCGTGGTGATCGAGGACGCGGGAAGGCGGGTGATGGCCCGCATAAAGGTGCCTACGACCATAGACCGCTTTATGCGGCTCCCTGACAACGACCGCGGTCCCGGTGAAAGGCCCGAGATGCGCTTTGTGAGGGTCGAGGAGGTCATCTCGGCGAACCTGGATGAGCTCTTTCCCGGCAAGGAGGTCGTCGCGAGCTACGTCTTCCAGGTCACCCGCAACGCGGACTTCGTGATCGAGGAGGACGAGGCGGCCGACCTCCTGCAGGCCATAGAGGACGAGCTGGAGGGCCGCTGGTTCGGCCAGAGCGTCAGGCTCGTGGTCTCAGACGAGATGCCAGATGACCTGAGGGACTGGCTTGCTGGCAACCTCAAGCTCGACGAGAACTCGGTCTTCGCTTCTCCCCACCCGATAGGGCTCGCGGACGTGGCTGAGCTCACGCACATCGATCGCTCCGACTTGCTCTACCCGCCGATCACGCCCAGGATGCCTTCGGAGATCCGGAGCGCGCGCTCTATCACCCAGGCCATCAGGAACGGCGACATCCTGCTCTACCATCCCTACGATTCGTTCTCACCCGTCGTGGACTTTGTCAGGGCGGCGGCCAACGACCCCGGGGTCCTCGCCATAAAGCAGACCCTCTACCGCGTCGGCTCGAACTCCCCGATAGTCGAGACGCTCTCGGAGGCCCGCGACGAACAGACGCAGGTCGCCGTTCTGGTCGAGCTGAAGGCGCGCTTCGACGAAGAGCCGAACATCACCTGGGCGCGCCAGCTCGAGGCCAGGGGCGTCCACGTCGCCTACGGTATCGTTGGCCTCAAGACGCACGCCAAGATCAGCCTCGTCGTCAGGCGCGAGGGCTCGGGACTAAGACGCTACGTACACCTCGGCACGGGGAACTACAACCCTGGGACGGCCCGCGTCTACACGGACTTCTCGTACTTCACCGACGACCCGAAGCTCGCCGAGGACGGATCGGACCTCTTCAACTACCTGACTGGCTACTCCGAGCAGGAGGAGTACCAGGAGCTACTCGTCGCCCCTCTGACCATGCGTGAGAGCATAGTGCGCCTGATCGAGGAGGAGACCGAGAAGGCCAAAGGCGGCGAGCCTGCCAGCATCACGTGCAAAACCAACTCGCTCACGGACCCCCAGATCATCGAGCTCCTCTACGAAGCCTCCCAGGCCGGGGTGAAGATAGACCTGATCGTACGCAGCATCTGCTGCCTGCGCCCCGGTGTGGAAGCCGTGAGCGAGAACATCCGCGTAGTCTCGCTGGTAGGACGTTTCCTCGAGCACGCCCGTATCTTCGCCTTTTCCGACGGGGACGACGAGAAGATGTACCTCGGAAGCGCCGACCTGATGCAGCGCAACCTCGACCGGCGCGTCGAGACGGCCTTCCCGTTGCGCGAGAAGCGCCACCGCGAGAAGGTCCGCCGCCTGCTCGACCTCCAGCTCGCCGACAACGCGAACG
>JACCSM010000570.1 GCA_013698525.1 Rubrobacteraceae bacterium | reverse complement strand
AAGCGGCGTGCTAGTTCTGGCAGACGGGGCATGAGTGGGTTCCGCGGCCGGCGACGCGGGACTTTATGATCTCCGTGCCACACCTTGGGCACGGCTCGCCAGCCCGGGTGAAGACTTTGAGCTGGTGTTGGAACTTGCCTGTCTCCCCGAAGGCGTCGTGGTAGGAGTCGAAGGTGGTACCGCGCTGCTCGATGGCGTGGCGCAGGATGTCGCGGGTTGCGGCGTGGATGTTCTGTATCTCCTCTGCGGCGAGGGTGCTTGCTTTGCGCGTGGGATGGACGCCGGCAGAGAAGAGGACCTCGTCCACGTAGATGTTGCCGAGGCCGGCCACGACGGACTGGTCGAGAAGCAGGCCCTTCACGCCCGCCTTGCGGCTGAGGGCGGAGGCCAGGTATTCGACCGTGAACTCCTCAGATAAAGGGTCGGGCCCGAGGCGTGAGATCAGGGGGTGTTTATCTTCCTCTCCCGGCTCGTAGAGGTCGAAGTATCCGAGCCAGAGCCTCGTGAAAGCGAGCACCAGGGGCCCCCCCTCGCCCCCGAACTCGAGGACCGCAGTGTTCATCCTGTCCGGCTCCTTCCACTCTGGCAGACGCAATACCCTTCCTGAGATGACCAGATGAACGAGCCCCACGACCTCCCCGAAGTCGAGGACGATGATCTTGCCCCGACGCCCCGTCCCGCGCAGCGTCCTTCCGACGAGCCACCTGCCGAACTCTCCGGGCTCTACGTTGGTCACGTCGGGCCTGAAGACGGCGGCCCGCAGGACCTCACGCCCCACCGCAAGCGCGGCCACGTCCTCCGAGATAACCGTGACCTCGGGCAACTCGGGCATCTACGATCCTCCCAGAAAGTTCTCGACGTAGCCGGCGACACCGTCCTCGTCCACGTTGGGCACGACTACGTCAGCGGCCTCGCGGACCTCGCCGCTCATCCCCCCAACCGCGACCCCGTGCCCGGCGAAGCGGAGCATGTCTATGTCGTTGTCCGCGTCGCCGAAGGCGAGAACACGGCCGGGCTCTATCCCCCATCGGTCGCACAGGAACCCGAGAGCCGACGCCTTCGTCCCTTCCAGACTACCGATCTCGACGTAGTGCGGCAGGCTGCGCGTAACGAAGAGTCGCCCGGCGAAGGCCGTCTGCGCCTCCTCGAGCCAGCCCCTTATATCGTCGGGGCGGTCCACGATCACGAGCTTGGTCGGTTCTTCCCCGCCGTCCCTGAGCCAATCCGCCGGTGAGTCAACGACGGAGACACTAGGCTCAGCGTAACGCCGCAGGTGCTCGAGCGCCGCAGGTGTGTCTGGCGAGGTGATGATGCCACCATCGAGGAAGACACGGGCGTGCAGATCCCGCCCTGCCGCCCACTCTAGAACCTCTATGCCCAAACTCTTTGCCAGCGTGCGGTGAAGCAGGGTCTCCCCGTTCATCCTCCTCACCATCGAACCGCCGTAGCAGATCACCGGGTCCTGGTCAGCGAAGCCAAGCCTCCTTGCGTACTCCCTGGCGTCCTCGAACCGCCGCCCCGTCGCCACGACGAGCCGCATCCCCCGCTCCCTGAGACTCTGCAGAGCGACAACGGTGCCTTGTGTGATCCTCAGGTTCCGCCGCAACACGGTCCCATCGAGGTCGAAGGCACCGAGATCGAAGGCCAGTCCGTTCTTCGCGCCGCTGTGTTTCGCGCCCAAGAGCAACCTTCCAGATGTCGTAGAGCCGAAGGGGTTCGGGTCCCTGATCTCCGCCTTTCTAAGACGGCAAGGTAGTTTGTAGCATCTTTGGTAGCAGGTTTCAGGCAGCAGGTATCAGGATTCTTCTGCTCCGTTGGGTGATGTGCTCGCGCCTGCCGGCTAATTGTGTTATACGCAACGCGTACATGACCGATGATCCGGAGAAGATAGGGTGAGACGTGTTACCTTCCTCGGCACCGGCGACCCCCTTAACGGCGAGAGGGCGCAGTCTAGCCTGGCGCTACCTCTTGCTGGTGACGAGATGATGCTGATCGACGCCTCCAGCGGCACCGTACTACTCGGTCGCCTGGAGACCGCCGGCATTCCGCCCGAGAGCGTGCGCCACCTGTTCCTGAGTCACCGCCACTTCGACCACGTCGGCGGGTTCGCTCCCCTGATCGCCTCCCTGGCGGCCCTCCCTGAGGCCTCGCTTCTCGTTCACGCCGCGCCCGATACGCTCCGTGCGCTGCGAGACCTCCTCGGTTTGACGCTTCCCGGCGCAGAGAGCTGGTTGGGCAAACGCCTCGGCTGGCGTGAGCTGGTCCCCGGTAAGCCTACAGAGGTAGGAGGGGCTGAGGTCACACCCTTCTCGCTGGACCACGGTCTGGAGTGCGTAGGCTTCCGCGTCGCCCAGGCTGGTGCCGTCGCGGTCTTCTCCGCAGACACCCGCCCGACCCGGGAAGTCGTCGAGAACGCGAAGGGGGCGGATCTGCTCGTCCACGACGCGTACGGTCCACACAACGCTGCGGAGCAGGCTCACGCCATGGGGCACTCGACCGCGACCGAGGCCGGCGAGGCGGCCCGCGCAGCGGGCGTACGCCGGCTCGTTCTCAACCACCTGCGCTCGAGCCGGTTCGTCGATCCAGAGGAGTTGGCGGCCGAGGCCGAGGCCGCGTTTGGAGGACCCGTGAGGGCTGCGGAAGACCTCGACACAGTCGAGTTCTGAGTCAGCATGTCAGCACTTCAGCACGCCGCCTGCGGCGGCTCTCAGCATCTCAGCAAGTGCCTGACAGCGAGGCTCCAACACGCCGCCCCAGGCTCCGTGGTAAACGATGCGGGCCTTTATCTACCGCAGAGAGCAAAACGAACGCAAGCTGCTCCCCAGCAAAGCTGAAATGCTGACTAGCTACTCAACGCCCGAACGGCGGCCAACGCGCATAGGAGCATGGACACCAAAGAGGCCCATCCCCCACCTGATGTACCTGTACTTATCGTAGATTATCCTGCTGAGCGCGAGCAGCCGCTTCGCTGCATGATCTGAGAGCGACGGGTGCCTGGAAACCTCTTTGTCGAGGCCGGCGTTCAGCTCTTCCAACCCCTCGAATCGTGCGACGTGGCCAAAGTAGGTGATCCCTTCGTCGTCCTGCCCGAGCCTGGGCCACACCGCTGCGGCCAATGCCACGAGCGCGCAGGCGCCGAGCGCCATCCCCGACCACAAGAACCACTGGAAACTTACGAGGTCCCGTGGATCCCAATTGAGGTAGGCGGCCGCATGGACGAGTGCGGCCAGCGCCAGGCTGCAGACGCTCAACAGTATGGATGCCTTCAGGTCGATGCGCTCCAGTTCCTCTCGACTCTCTCTCAGAAGCGCTCCGACCAGCTCA
>JACCSM010000527.1 GCA_013698525.1 Rubrobacteraceae bacterium | reverse complement strand
TGCCTGGGTCTGAGTCAGGGTAGTTCTCCAGAGCGGCGTTGAGGTTGGTAATGTAGGTATTGTGGTGTTTTTCGTGGTGGAGGTGCATGGTCTGTTCGTCGATGGTGGGTTCGAGGGCGTCGTAGCCGTATGGCAGGTCTGGCAGTTCGTATGCCACGTTATCTCCTCTCCTGGCTTTTCACTCCGCCTCACTTTCTACCCAGAAGCGTCGTTTTATAACCTCACCTTACGCAAAAGCCCCGGCGGCAATAAGCTCATCCGAGGATGGAGTAAGCTAAGAGCATTATGAACACGAACCTCCTTGAACTCTACACCGACTACCTCTTGAGCGCCTTCAGCTACACCACCGCCACCGGCCTTTCGGCGATGACCGGCGGAGCAGTGAGCCACGACAAGATCACCCGCTTCCTCTCGGAGAAGGAGCTTAACTCCCCGAAGCTGTGGCGCCTGGTCAAGCCGCTTGTGCGCGAGCTTGAGGATGAGGGCGGCGTTTTGATCATCGACGACACCATAGAGGAGAAACCCCATACCGACGAGAGTGAGTTGATCTGCTGGCACTACGACCACAGCAAAGGCAGAAACGTCAAAGGCATAAATCTGCTGAGCACGCTTTATCGGGTGGGAGAGGTCTCCATCCCGGTGGCCTTCGAGTTGGTCAAGAAAACGGGGTGGGTCTTCAACGAAAAGAAGGAAAAGTGGCAGCGCAAAAGCCCCCGAACCAAGAATGAACTCTACCGCCAGATGCTCAAGGCGTGCGCGAAAAACCAAATCGAATTCCGTTACGTCCTAAACGACGTCTGGTATGCCTCTTCGGAGAATATGCGCTACATAAAGCGGGATCTCAAAAAAGAGTTCATCATGCCGACAAAAGCCAACCGCAAGGTGGCGCTCTCGCTCGAAGACAAAAAGCAGGGCACCTACGAACAAGTCGCATCTGTTGAGTTGGAGCCAGGCACGGTGCGGGAAGTCTACGTAGAGCAAGTAGAGTTCCCGTTGCTTTTGGTCAAGCAGGTTTTCAAGAACGAGGACGGCAGCGAGGGTGTCCTGTATCTGGTGAGCAGCGATGTGACGCTCGACCATGCGCAGTTGACCACGATCTACCAAAGAAGGTGGAAAGTGGAGGAGTATCACAAATCGTTGAAGTCGAACGCCTCGTTGGCCAAGTCGCCAACCAAGACGATAAGGACCCAGAGCAATCACTGCTTCGCCTCGATCTACGCGTTTGTGAAGCTGGAGCGGATGAAGATGGCCACGAAGATAAACCACTTTGCTCTGCGTTCTCGCATGTATCTCAAAGCCGTTCAAGCAGCCTTCCAGGAGTTGCAAAGCTTGCGGCTGCCCCGTGCTGAACTTGGTTCGTGCGTAAGGTGAGTTACTACGTCGAGATCCCGACTCCGTACTCACGAGGCGCCATCCGCGCCGGGCACCTCGAGCGTGTCGCCGCGGCGCACGACCTCCAGGCGAAACCACCAGACCATCTTTGGGGCAGCCTCCGAGTACCGATACCGCGCCCGGGCGTACTCGAGAATGACGGACAGACCCGGCAGAAGGCTTCCTCGTTCGCTGCGAACGGGCCCGTCCTGGCGCGGTGGATCTCCTCACACAGAGCAGACACGCCATGGGTCACAGCCAGGCGGCCGTTGCCGTCAGGCTCAACCCCGGAGAGCTCCCGGCCTCCGCGCGGAGCCTGTGGCGAAGACAGCTGCTCTGCCGAGGATTTCCGGCTTCCTCCGGTCATCCGTGAAGCCCTTGCACGGTGATGCGGTCCTGTGCCCGCCCCCATCAGCCCCGGGTCTCGGCGGTCACAGGGACCGTTCATCTTCGGGCGCGGGGTTCGGGCGCGGGGTGCTGATAGGCTCAGTATAGATTTCGACATTACCTCCTGTCGATTCAGAGTCTAGACCCTGTTGGTTCCGGCACCAACCGCCAAAGCGATGTTAGCGAGCGGAGGACATCCCAGCATCTGCCACGTGGCGCATATTTCGAGACCCCGCGGATACACATACGAACTTCACAGCCCCGGAGTCTCCGGCGTTGCCCGGAACATCCCACGGGACGAACGGTTTACTAACTATCTCAAAAGGGATAGACGATGCTGACGCCGATACCACAGCAAGATACAGGCGACCTTGATCAACCCCAGGTAGTTGGAGGCCTTCTTCTCGTAGCGCACCAGGATGGCCCGGCACTTACTGAGCCAACCCAGCGTGCGTTCCACCACCCATCTCCTCGCCGGATAGCGTTTCTCTCCGACCGCATTCTTCTTCTCTTCGCCGATCTTGCGGATGTGAGGGGTGTAGCTGTAGCGCTCTACCACTTCCCGAGCCGGCTCTTTGTCATAGCCCTTGTCCAGGCACAGGTGTTGAGGAGCTTCTTCGGTAGGCAAAGGACGCTCGATGACGATGGCATCAAGCGTCGCATCCAAGAGCTTGAAGTCTGGCACGTTAGCTCCGGCTATCACCACCGAGAGTGGACCGCCGTCGGCCTCCACCAGAAGAGAGCGCTTGACGCCCGCTTTGGCTCTATCGGTGGGATTGGGGCCTATTTGGTCCCCCCAAAACGCGCCTTGCCCATAGCGCCGTCGGCCGCCTGCCACTCGAAGTCCACCCCGCCAAGCTCCTTGCACTCCTCGATCATCTCCTCCCAGATCAGATCCAAAACTCCCTTCTCGATCCATCTCTGGAAGGTGCGGTGCGCGCTTGAATCGTCAGGGAACTCTTCTTTTGGGAGGTGGTTCCACTGGCAGCCGCTTCGCATCCGGAAAATGATCGCTCCAAAGCGGCGCGCTGGTCCACGCGAGGTCGGCCGGTGCTCTTTGGCGGGTCATGTAAGGCGAGGATCGGTTCGATCTTCTCCCACAACTCGTCGGGCACTCGCCAGATGGTCGCAAGCGGCTTCTCTTGGGTTAGGTTTTCGGGCATAGATGACGCCTCTCTCGATAGGGATCACCGGCGATGATAACCGATCGTGAGGGTTTTGAGATAGTTAGTTA
>JACCSM010000526.1 GCA_013698525.1 Rubrobacteraceae bacterium | reverse complement strand
TAGCCGAAGTAACGGACGCGACTTTCGAGAGCGACGTTCTGCGATCGGAGAGGCCGGTCATAGTAGATTTCTGGGCGCCGTGGTGCGTGCCTTGCCGGCGGGTCTCCCCGATCCTCGAAGAGATGTCAGAGTCGCGCCAGGACGTCGCTTTCGTCAAGGTCAACGTAGACGACAACCCTCAGGCAGCGATGAACTACAGTATCTCGAGCATTCCGACCATCGCCCGATTCGAGGAGGGGCAGGTCACCCAGCAGGCGATAGGAGCCCTGCCGAAGAACCAGCTATCGGCACAGCTCGGCCTGTAATTGCGAGAAGCAACACTCGCGGTTACAATCTCTTGCGCATAAGCTCCGCGGAGCCGGGTACGCCCGGCCGTCGCGCGGGGCGTCGTAGTAAGTCCGAAGATACAAGGAGGTAAGTAAAATGAAGTTCAAGCCATTGGGAGAGCGGGCGCTCGTCCAGATCGTCGAGCGCGAGGAGACGACAGCCTCGGGGATAGTCCTGCCCGACACAGCCAAGGAGAAGCCGCAGACGGCCGAGGTCGTCGCCGTCGGCCAGTTCGAGAACGGGGTCAAGGTCAGTGAGGGCGACGTCATCGTCTTCGCCAAGTACTCTGGCACCGAGATCAGCCTCGACGGAGAGGACTACATGATCCTCGACGCTGACGACATCCTGGGGATAGTCGAGAGCTAGAGGAAAGAGAGCAAGAGTCGGCTCTCCGGAGCGCCGGGCATCCTCGCGGGACCCGGCGCTCACGCGTTGGCCGGCTCGAAGACTGAGCGAGGAAAGTGGGAGACCGGTCGGGTACGTGCGTACGCTGCGTAGGGGAGACAGGGGGCGTGAGGTCGTCGACCTCCAGACCCGTCTGCAGGCTCTTGGCTTCGACCTTGGAAACAGGGGCATAGACGGCGTCTTCAGGGAGAGGACTGAGCTCGCCGTTAGGGCCTTCCAGCAGCACCTGGGTCTCCTCGCCGACGGGCTCGTCGGTCCTATCAGCTGGCGCGAGATCGTGGAGGCCTGCTACAGGCCGGGAGGACGCCTGCTATACCTCAGGCAACCGCCCTTCAGGGGCGCCGACGTCATCGAACTCCAGCAGATGCTCGACGACCTCGGGTTCGACCCCGGCGCCGTCAACGGGCTGTTCGACCCGCGTACCGTAAGGGCCGTTCGTGACTTCCAGAGGAACGCTGGCCTGCAGGATGACGGGGTGGTCGATGCCACGGTCTTCAAAGTTCTGAACACCTTCGCCGCACAGTCTCTCGGAACCCACCAGCTCCCGGACAAGAGCGGAGGGTATTTCACCGATGACCTCTTCTCGGGGTCCATAGTCGTCGACGCCGCCCACGGCGGCAGGGACACAGGGTATGCGAGCCCGACCGGGATCTCCGAGGCAGATTTGAACCTCGCCGTGGCCCAGGAGCTGGCCCAGATCCTGCCTGCCAGAGAAGTCCTGTTGACCAGAAGCGGGGACGAGGAGGTCTCGGCGGCCGACAGGGCCTTCCTCGCCAACTCCTCGGGGGCGAAGATGATCGTCTCCGTCCACCACGCTTCCCACTCGACCCCGACCGCCTGCGGGACGGCTTCCTTCTATTTCGGGCGGCTCGGCTACCAGTCGCACAGGGGCAGGATGGCCGCAGCCTACCTGCAGCGGTGCATCAGCCAGACTCTGGGTACCCCCGATATCGGGGAGTTCGGCAGGTCTTTCGAGATCCTGCGCGAGACGAACATCCCGGCAATAATCCTCGAGCCCCTGCACCTTACCAACGCCGAAGAGCTAGACCTCGCCTCCGACCCCTACTATCCCGCAACCGTCGCCGAAGCCATAGCCAGCGCCCTCGAACTCTACGCCGGCCGCGATACAGCGTTCATAGCCGTATAGCATTTCAGCCGGTCAGCACGCCGCCTTTGGCGGCTTGTCAGCATTTCAACTTTCGCGTGCGCGAGTCGTGGCTGACGGCTGGTGGCTGACTGCTATAATAGCTCTCTCAGTCGGGACGTAGCGCAGCCTGGTAGCGCGCCTCGTTCGGGACGAGGAGGTCGGAGGTTCAAATCCTCTCGTCCCGACTTTTCTAGCAAGTCAGCCGGGTAATGGTGTACTGCCCGGAGCACCGGCAAGAGTGCCTTCCGGAAGTCGCCCGTCAAGCGCGAACAGCCGAAAGCTGACAAGCGAAGGCGAAGCCGTGGCGTGCTGACATGCTGACTAGCTATCTTCTCCCGCCTCTTCGAGTAGCTGCTCCCAATCGGCGTACAAGCCGTCGAGCAAGCCTTTCAGCTGACGATGCTCGGTGATGACTTCGCGGGAGCGTTTGCCGTCGGAGTAGAGCTCTGAGGTGGCCAGCTCCTTTTCGAGGCGGGCCACGCGGCGCTCGGTTGCGTCGATCTCGCCCTCCACAGCGACGAGGCGGGTGGCAAGGATGCCCTGCTCTTTGCTCTGGCCGGGCCTCACGCGCCGGCGCTGGCGGCCCTTGCTGCCCTTCGGGCCCGCCTCCAGCCTGAGGTGGGAGCGGTAGTACTCGTAGCCACCGAGGTAGTTCTCGAGTTTCCTGCCTTCCAGATCCACGATCCTGGTCGCCAGCTTGCGGAGGAAGTAGCGGTCGTGGGAGATGAAAAACATCGTGCCGCTGTACTCCAGCAGCGCATCTTCCAGAGCCTCGCGGGCAGGGATGTCGAGGTTGTTGGTAGGCTCGTCGAGCAACAGCAGGTTCGCACCGCTCACCACGATCTCGGCCAGGCTCAGACGGTTCCTCTCGCCGCCGGAGAGGGATCTCACCTTCTTGAAGACGTCCTCGCCGGAGAACAGGAAGGCGCCGAGAAGGTCGCGGGCCTCGGGGGCGTCGAACCCCGTCGCGTCCATCGCCTCCCCAAGGACGGTCTTGGCGTCGTCGAGGCGGGCTAACTGCTGATCCTGGTAGGCGAGCCTCACGTTGTTGCCTGGCCTGACCATGCCTCTCTGGGGGGAGAGTTCGCCTGTGGCGAGGCGCATGATCGTGCTCTTCCCGGTCCCGTTGAGGCCGAGCAAGGCAACCCTCTCCCCGCGTTCGATAACGAGGTCTAAGCCTTCCAGGAGTGGTTCGTTAGCGTCGTCGTGGGCGTAGCGGACGTCCTCCATCTCGAGCACGACGCGTCCGGCCCTTGCGGTCTCCCCGCCGAGGTCGAGCCTGACGTTCTTCGAGGATGTCCTCGGGTCCTCTATCTTCTCCATCCTGTCGAGTAGCTTCTGCTTGCTCCTGGCCTGGCTGGCCTTACTCGCCTTGGCCCGGTTCTTCTCGACAAAGCGTTCGAGTTGCGCCCTGCGTTCGGCGTTGGCCTTCGCCTTGCGGGCTAGTTGTTCCTCGCGGGCCCGTTTCTCGGCCACGTACTTGCTGTAGTTGCCGGGGTAGCGGTCGAGACGGCCATCTTCGAGCTCGAGGATCGAACCGGCGACGGCGTCGAGGAAGTAGCGGTCGTGGGAGACGACCAGGACGGCGCTCCTCGCCCCCTTGACGAAGTTCTCGAGCCACTCTATGGCGCGCAAATCGAGGTGGTTGGTCGGCTCGTCGAGGAGGATGAGATCCGGCTCCTCCATCAGCAATCTGGCCAGGGCGATGCGGCCCTGCTCGCCGCCCGAGAACGAGCCCACCGGACGCTTCCAGTCCTCAGGGGCGAACCCCAGAGAAGATATGGTCGAGGCCGCCCGCGCGCGGTACTCGTAACCGCCGTCCCGCTCGAACTCGCTCTGAAGCTTGCCATATCGTTCCATGAGCGCGTTCGAAGGGTCCTCGGAGAGGCGTGTACCGAGCTCATCAAGTTCCTTCTCGCGGACCATCAGGGGCTTGAAGGCGGAGATGATCTCCTGCTCCAAAGAGAGGGCGCCCCGTTCTCCGGCGTAGAGTTTTTGGGCCGTCATCCCGACCTTCGCGCCGCCCGGATGCTCGACCGAGCCCGAGTCGGGCTCCGAGTGCCCGGCCAGAATATCGAGCAGGGTCGTCTTGCCGGCCCCGTTGCGCCCGACCAGCCCGACCTTCTCCCCGGCCTCGACCGAGAGCGTCGCGCCGGAGAGGACCTTTAGGTCTCCACCGTGGTACTTTACGAGATCTCTTGCGACAATCACCTTCATGACGAGGAGATTATACAAAGGTGACCCTCTGACGCCGGAAGAGCGAGAGGAACTCGAAGACGACCTCATCGCCTTCTGCGACCGCGAGCTTGACCTCCTCGGGGACATCAGGGACCTCGATGTACTCTACGCCGGAGGCTCCTCACCGCTCTGGGTCGAAGGCCTCAGCCAGCGGATAGGAGAAGGCGGTAGCGTCACCGCGATCGACGTGGACGCGGAACGTGTCGATGAGACGCAAGCTTCTCTTGGCAAGGCGGAGTTCGTAGCCCCGGTCCATCTTCTCGCGGGTGACGTTTTCGGGATGCCGTTTGCCTCAGCAACCTTCGACCTCGTCTACTCCTCCGGCCTCTTTCACGAGCTGGACGTAAAGGAGAGGACGGCGGAAGATGCGCTCGCGGCACTCCACTCTGCGGCACGGCCAGGCGGCAGGGTGGCGACGGGCGACTTCGTCGACTCCGAGGATGCAGTACAGCTCGAAGACGAGAGGCTGGAGGCGGAGTTGAGGCGTGAGGCGTACGCAAGCGAGCCCTACGGGATCGGGCCGCCACAACGTCTCGTAGACTTGCACGAGGAGCTACTCACGGACGTGCGGTGGCAGGTATTTCCACCACAGCGAATCCGTCACCTCGGAAAGCTGGTCCTGGCCGAAGACGAACCTACAGAAGTGTTCTCGTTGCCGCCGGCGACAGCGCGGCGGTTACGCGAGAGCCGCGAGGCCATGCGCGGTAGGATCCTGAGCGAGGGCTACACACGTCCTGCCACCGTGTACGTCGAAGGTCTGGTGCAGGGTGCTTAGTTCTCGAAGATCACCCAAATGGGTGATGCGCCGGTTCCGAACGGGTGTCATCATTTCTCCGGTTAGTAAGATACGTCTTGTCAAAGATAGGAGGTCCGCATGACCCTCATCGGCCTGAGTTCCGTAGACAAGTTCTACGGAGGCCGGGCCGTGCTGCGGGGTCTGGGGATGAGGGTGAACGCGGGGGCGAGGATCGGGCTCGTCGGCGGCAACGGCGCGGGTAAGTCCACGGTGCTGCGCATACTCGAAGGCACAGAGGAGGTCGACGCGGGGGAGGTGATCCGGCGCCGGGGTCTGAGCGTCGCTTCTTTACCCAAGTACGTCGAGGGCGACGGGCGCACGCCGATGGATGTCGTACGCGCTGCGCGTCCCGAGATCTCGGATCTCCAGAGAGAGCTTCGAGCCTGCGAGGAGCAGCTCGGCTCGCCCGGGGTGGCGGCCGACCTGCGCCGCATGCAGCGGGTGCTCGAGCGTCAGGAGCAGTTACTACGCCGTTTCACGGAGCTCGGCGGACCCGGTTTCGAGGGTGAGTCACGCGGCTACCTGAGGTCGCTTGGTCTTGGTGACGGCGACATCGATCGTCCGATGAGGGATCTGAGCGGCGGGCAGCGGAAGCTGGCGGTCCTGGCCTCCTGCCTCGCGCGGCGTCCCGACGTCTTGCTCCTCGACGAGCCCGAAGCCCACCTCGACGCCGGACGCAGGGAGCGGCTGGAGGCGATCGTCCGCATGTTCGATGGCGCCGTCGTCATCGTTTCCCACGACCGCTACCTGCTTGACGAGACGGTGGAGGAGATCTCCGAGCTGGAAGACGGGAGGATCACATCGTGGCCCGGCAATTACTCCGCGTATACCGTGGCGCGGGAGCTCAAGCTCAAACGACAGCAGCAACTCTACGTCTCGCAGCAGAAGGAGATAGCGCGGCTCGAAGAGGCGATCCGGCGCTTCAAGCTCTGGGCGAGCTTGGTCGTAAACGAACGTCACATCAAGCAGGCCCGTAACAAGCAGCGTCAGATCGACCGCATGGACAAAGTCGAACGCCCCGTACTGGAGCGGCGCAAGATAGGTTTGGAGCTCCGCGGCAAGGCGAGGGGCGGCAAGAAGGTAATCGAACTCCACGAGGCGAGCGTGGCCTTCGACGATGACCCCGTGCTGATCGGTGTCGACCTTAGCGTCTCGCGCGGCGAGCGCCTCGGGATAGTCGGGCCGAACGGCGCGGGCAAGAGCGTGCTTGCGAAGCTCCTCGCCGGCATCCTCCCCCCGACGGAGGGCGAGCGCTGGACAGGCCCATCCATTGACATCGGTTACCTCGCCCAGAACGACGAACCGCCACCCGGCGCTTCACCACTCGGGCTCGTGCGTGACGCCAGGCCTCTCTACGAAGGCGAGGCCGTAAAGTTGCTCGGACGTTTCCTGTTCCGCTACGAGCAGGTCAGGGAGCCAGTGACGTCACTGAGCGGAGGAGAGCGCACCCGGTTGCAGCTGCTCCTGATCATGCTGAGAGAACCGAACTGCCTCGTTCTCGACGAGCCGACCAACCACCTCGATATAGACTCGATGGAGATCCTCGAAGCCGAACTGGAACGGTTCCCCGGCACGGTAATCTTCGTTTCGCACGACCGTTACTTCCTAGACCGTATCGCCGACGGCATAGTCGAGGTCAGCGAAGGTGAAGTGCACCGCCACACAGGAGGCTACAGCGACTGGCGCATGTCAGCTGGTCAGCATTTCAGCACTTCAGCTAGTCAGCATGGTAGCGCGGTCCTCCACTCTACGGCACCCGCAGACGTTTCTGCCGTGGAGTCGAATCGCAAGGTGCAGCCGGGGTGAGCTCCTACGATGAGAAGCTGACTAGCTGACAAGCCGTCTGCAAGGCGGCGTGCTGACTAACCGCCGATAGGCGGCGGGCTGTCCAGGACAATCGTAACGGGGCCGTCGTTGACGAGCGCAACGTCCATCATCGCCCCGAAGCGGCCTGTCTCGACCTGGTCCACGCCCGCCGCGCGGAGCCGCTCGCAGAAGTAGTCGAAGAGGCGCATGGCCTCCTCGGGCGCTGCTGCTCCGACGAAGCTGGGGCGCCTGCCCTTGCGTGTGTCCGCGAGGAGGGTGAACTGGGAGACGGCGAGGACGGCCGCTCCGACGTCATTGACGCTGCGGTTCATCTTCCCTTCTTGGTCGGCCATGACCCTCAGTCCTGCTATCTTCTCGGCCAGCCAGTCCGCTTCTGGTTCGCCATCTCCGTGGGCGACGCCGACCAGCAGCAGGAGGCCTGGGCCAATGCCGGAGATCCTGTCTCTCGCGACCGTGACGGAGGCTTCCTTGACGCGTTGGAGGACTATGCGCAAGGTCTTTAGAGTGGTTGGCGGCCTGCGTAGCCGGCGTCGAGGTCGTGCCAGTACTCCACCCTTTCTTCGGGTGGGTGCCAGCAGAGGAAGACGACGCGTCCCCCGCGCTCGTGCGGGAAGTCGAGCAGGCCGAGATCCAGGTCCTTGAGGACGACGCCAAGCTCCCTGATGCGCTCTATCGCCAGGTAGAGGTTGTACGCTTCGACGCCGTACTCGGCTCCAGCCTTCCCGCCGCCGTTCCCTGGCGCGGCCTCCAGGATGGGCTCCATATGAGGGGCCCTCTCGCGCAGCGCGTCGCGGTGGAGCGCCACTTCGTCCAGGATCTTGCGCAAGGTGGGTAGGAGGGCGTTCGCTTCTTCGACGGTGAAGAGCCTCTGGAAGGCGGGGTCCACGCCTGGGAAAGGCTAGCGGCCTACGGCCAGGCGGTCTGCGAGCATGTCGGGGAGGGCTGCGGCCCGTATCTTGGCCTGAGCTTTCTTTATGTCGTATTCGACAAAGCGGTAGAGCACGCTTTCGCCGTCGGCGATCACGTACGAGGCGAAGGTATCCCCATCGCGCGGCTGGCCCACAGAGCCGGGGTTCACCAGGTAGGGGCCGCCGGACCGGAGATCCAGGGTGTGTCCCCGCGACATCGCGCCGTTCGGAGAAGGTGCTACGGCCTTCACGTGCGTATGGCCGAAAAAGCAGATCGGGACGTCAGGGTACACGCTCTTCAACATCGCGAGGTTGTCCTGCGCGGAGATCTTGTTGATGATGTACTCGTCGGGATCACGTAGAGAGCCGTGGACGAAGAGCGCCTCTTCGGTCCGCATCATGCGCGGCCTCGTACGAAGGAACTCGGCGTTCTCCTCGCTCAGGTGTTCACGCGTCCAGAGCACGGCCGCAGCGGCCGTCGGGTTGAACCAGTTCAGATCCGTCTCGAGGTCGGTTACGGCGAGGTCGTGGTTGCCCGAGATCGTCGGCATCCCCAGAGTGCGCACGATGTCGCAGCACTCGTCCGGGTCCGCCCCGTAGCCGATGACGTCGCCGAGGCAGTAGATGGTCTCTACGTCCTCGGGCACGTCGCCAAGGACGGCTTCGAGGGCCTCGAGGTTGGCGTGGATGTCCGAGATCACCGCATACATATTCGGGTGCGGCGTAGTTTATACGTTGGGTGGGCGATTTCAATCGCCCCTCTCCGACCGTCCGTTGAAGCGCCGGGGGCGTTAAGGTAACATCCCCTGGCGGTTCCCACTCTTGCGCGGGCCTGTAGCTCAGGGGATAGAGCAACGGTTTCCGGGGCCGTGTGTCGCAGGTTCGAATCCTGCCAGGCCCGCTGTTCTTACTCACACGGTACAATCCTCCTCTGTGTTCGATCTCAAGGACAGGGCTGCGGTGGCGACGGAAGTCTCGCTGGTCCTGGCTGCGACCTTCTGGGGCCTGAACTTCGCCGCGACGAAGTATGCCGCCGCCACTATCTCGCCTCTGATGCTGGTCGCCCTGCGGTTTACGGTCGGTGGACTATTGCTACTGCTCGTTCTACGGCTCCTCGAACCGAAGAGCAAGCTCCGAAGGAGCGACTTGCTCCCGATGGCGGCACTCGGTTGCTTCGGGGTGGCCACGGCACAGACGGGTTTCACGTTCGGCGTTAGCCTCTCTAGTGCCGGCAGCACGGGCCTTATCTTCGCGACGGCGCCCGTGTGGGGATTACTCTTGGGCGCGGCCCTCGGCCTCGAGCGGCCGACATGGAAGGGTGTGCTCGGCGTCGGGCTCTCCATCGTGGGTGTGGCCATTGTCGTACTGGACGGACTGACGTCAGGGAATGCCAGCTTCGTCGGGGACTTGCTGGTCCTGATCGCCGCCTTCTGCGTCGGCGCATACGCGGTTTTTTCGATGCCTCTGCTGGAGCGCCACACGCCGCTCGCGGTCGCGACCTATCCTGTCTTGTTCGGGACCCCTTTCCTGCTGCTCCTTTCCTCCCCACAGCTTCTGAGCCTGGAGTGGGGGAGCGTGGGAGCCGGGCCCTGGGCCGCGGTCGCTTACTCTGCCGTCTTCGCCACCGCTTTCGCGTTCTCGGCGTGGCAGAGGGGGATCAGCCGTATCGGGGCGAACAGGGTGCTCGTCTACCAGTACCTCATCACCGTCGTCGGGGTCACGTCGGGTATCGTGTTCTTCGGCGAGACGCTGGGGATCAATAAGATCGCCGGCGGAGTCGTGATCCTCCTCGGCGTCTATCTGGCCCGCCGGCAATAGAGAAGGCTACAGACATCAGGTGTCAGCGCCATTTGAGTTTGATGTATTCTGGCTCGAGCGCTCGCTTTTCGTTGGTGACGGATATCGTGCGTTCTTGTCCTGGCTCGAGGTCGAAGTAGTTGTCAGAGAAGCGGGTGGATTCGTCGGGGACTTCGAGATGGACGAAGTAGGCGTATGCAGGCGCCTCGAGACGTACTCTTAGTTCGTGCTCTCCGGCCGGGGTGATGTCTACGTCCGGCCCGACGGGGTCTCTCCTGAGGTCTTTGATGGCCGCGAAGAAGTGGCGGTTGGACGGGAAGCGATCATGATCCGAACTTACCGAGAGGTAGCGGTCGAGAGCGCCGGATGCCCGGTCAGCGCTCCAGCGGGCGACGGGGCGACTGGCGTTTGCGGGGGTCCGGACCTCCAGGTTTTCCTCCCAGACCGCCTCGCCTTCGAAGGTTCCCAGGCGCACGGTGACGTCACCTTTCACCTCCGAGAGGGTGTCGTTGGTGAGCCAGAGTTCGATGCTTCCGTCGGGTAGCGCTTTGAAAGAAGCGAGGAGTGGGGAGTAGGCGCGACTGGCGTAGTAGTAGCCGGCCTTGCCGAAGCCGTGGTAGTCGATAACGCTCCAGGAGAGGACCGGCCAGCAGTCGTTTAGCTGCCAGAAGAGGGTGCCCGAGCAGTGGGGCTTGCGGCGGCGGAAGTGCTCGAGGGCGAACTTCAGGCCTTCAGCCTGTGAGATCATGCTGAAGTCCACGTACTCGTCCAGGTTCTCAGGCAAACCCGTCACGGTCAGCATGAGGTCGTCGCCTTTGTTCTTGGGATCGTCCTTGTTGTGGTGGTCCATCGACGGGCTGTGATGATACAGCTGGTCCTCCGGTATCGCGCGCCGAAGGGTCTCTCGTACGGGCGCGGCGTGCATCCCGAACTCGCTTATGAACCTCCCCATATCCTCGGCGTATCGGAGGTAGGAGACGTTCTCCGGCGTAGGGTCCCGGCGTGACTCTTCACCGAAGCAGCGGGGAGAGTTGCCGTGCCAGACTTCCCAGTTGTGCACGTTGCCCTGTCGACGGTCGTTGTGGTCGTCGCCCCCGAAAGGGCTACCTGGCCAGTAGGGAGTGCTTCTGTCGAGCTCGGTGACGACGCGGGGCAGCACTTCATGGTAGTAGAGCGCGCCAGGAACGGTGGTGTCCTCGCGGTCCCAGAAGGTCCGGTCGTGGATCCACTGGTTCTCGTTATTGCCGCACCAGAGTGCCAGGCAAGGGTGACTCCGCAGGCGGCGTACCTGATAGCGGGCCTCCTCTTCGACTTCGGCGACGAAGGAGGGCGGCTCTTCGGGGTAGGTGGCGCAGGCGAACATGAAATCCTGCCAGACGAGGAGGCCCATGGAGTCGCACAGGTCGTAGAAGATGTCATGTTCGTAGATGCCTCCGCCCCAGACGCGCAGCATGTTCATGTTCGCTTCCTTCGCGGCCCGGAGCAGCGTCTCGTAGCGTTCGTCTTCGATAGCGCCGACGAAAGAGTCGGCGGGGATCCAATCTGCGCCGCGGGCGAAGATCGGCACGCCGTTCAACACGAACCGGAAGAAGCGCGTCCCCGGCTCGTCCGGATCGGGGGACTGGTCGAGCTCCAGCGTCCGCATGCCGACCTTCGACTCGTAGTGGTCGAGTACTTCGCCTTCCTGGCGTAGCTCCACCCTCAGACCGTACAGGACAGGCTCGCCGAGGTCGTGGGTCCACCACAGGCGGGGATTCTCCACCGTCGGGTATGCCGTGAGGTTGGAACCTTCGCCGTCGAGCATGAGAGAGGTTTCTGCGACCGAGGTTCCGTCCGGGGCAGTTAGCGTGATGGCGGCTTCGAGAGGGTCCTCCGTTGCGAACTGATCGACTTCGACGCGCACGGCGACGGCGGCACGTTCGCCCTTTGAATCTATTTCCAGGGTGTAGAAGTGGACGCCTCTGACGGAGGCGCGGCGTTCGCGGCGTAGCTCGATGGGGCGCCAGATCCCGACGGTCGGTAGCCTCGGTCCCCAGTCCCACCCGAAGCCGAACTGCGCCTTGCGCATTGAGACGCGCTCTGGGTTTCGTCCCCACTGGTCGGGGTGCTCCTCTCCGACGTGGTCGAGCGGGCGATCGAAGAGAAGGACGAGGGTGTTCTCCCCTGGACGTACGAGATCACCAACGTCGAAGACGGCCTCGCGGAACATGTTGGAGTGACCTCCGAGTTTTTCGCCGTTCAGCCAGATGGTGGCGAAGGTGTCGAGGCCGTGGAAGACGAGGCGCAGCCGCTCGCCGGGTTGGAGCGGTTCCTGGGAACCATCGAAGCTCATGCGATACCACCACTCGCGGTCTTCGATCCAGGCGCACCCGTCTTCGTTACGGTCGTAGAAGGGATCCTCGATGCGCCCTGCGTCGAGCAGGGCCCGGTGCACATCTTTTGGTACTGGGATGGGGATCCAACCTTCCTCATCGAAACGTTCCTGGAAAGCCCCGGTCTGGACCCCCTCACCTGGGGCGAAGTCTTTGAGCCGCGCGCGTTCGAACATAGAGTCCGCGCCGCTCCCTACGTCCCGCCGCGTTCGGCGGAGCGAGCCGTCCGCCATTGCGGCGATTCCTCGGAGAGCTGCATGAGTTCGATCTCGTTTCCGTCAGGGTCCCGCGTCCACGCCTGCCAGTTGCCGTCGCGGCCGACCGCAGGCTCGCGGTCTATAGGCGCGCCGTTCTCGCGCAGGTGCTCGACGGTCGCATGCAGGTCGTCGGACAGTAAACAAATGTGCATAAAGCTCTGCGTCCGTTCCGGGTCGGGGGCCGGTCCGCCGGGGAAGACCTCTATAAAACGGTCGCCAGAGACGTGAAGGTACACGAGCATCAGCGAGCCGTCGTCATGATGCAGCCGGAAAGCCTCCTCAATTCCGAGCATCGTGTAGAAGCC
>JACCSM010000468.1 GCA_013698525.1 Rubrobacteraceae bacterium | reverse complement strand
CAGCGGTGCGGTCGAGGGTATCGTCGTGCATGGCTACGAGCACGCCGTCTTTGGTGAGCTGAAGGTCCTGCTCGATGTAGTCGGCGCCCATCTGCAGCGCCAGGTCGTATGCCGGTATCGTGTGCTCCGGCGCGTAGCCGGATGCCCCACGGTGCCCGATGTTCAGGACCGGCGCATCCTCCGGCGGCTTATTGCCCTTTGCCGACGCCGGCTTCACGTCCATCAGCAGGCCCGCAGCCAGCGCGGCGGCCATCACCGCCACCGTCAGCATAGAGACCATCGGCCTCGTCCTCTCCATCCTCTACCTCCCCATCCTTAGTTGTCCGTTCTCCACGCCCAGCGCGACCACACGCGTCACCTGGCCGGCGCTGAAGTTGTCGTCGCTCTGGAGCAGCAGCGAGCTGCTCCCGCCCGGCAGCCGTGGCCCGAGCGCCAGGCTCTCGTAGTTGTCGAGCAGCGGGTTGGGCTGCGTGCCAGGCGTCGTCGCGTCGCCCGGCGGACAGTCCGCCAGGTCCACCAGCAACTCCTTCTCCACCGGCTCCGGGCCCGGCGCCGCGAGGCTCGGCTCGTCGGAAACGTCCTCCGCCCCGGCAAGCGAGACCCGGAAGATCCGCACGGTGTTGCCCTCACCTAGGACGAAGCCGCGCTCCAGCACCAGCAACTCGCTCTCCGAGAGAGCCACGATCTCCACGACGCCCTGGCCCGGCTCGGTCAGGTAGAAGAACTCCTCCGCCGGCTCGAAGCCACCCGGCCCGCGGTCCTCGTAGCGCAGGATGCGAATGCGGTTCTCGCCGTCGGCGGTGGATCCGTCGGGAGCCAGCGGTCCTTCGACCGCCGTGAACAGGCTGCGTCCACTGGGGCTGAGAGACAGGCTCTCAAAGGTCTGGTTTGAGGTGGCCTGTCCCTTCGGCGCGACCAGGAACTTCGGTGGCACTGGCAATTCTTCCAGCAGTTCTCCATCGAGGGAGAAGCGCCGGATGGAAGGCTCCGTCTCCGAGGATATGAGCAGCTCGTCGTCGCGCGTGAGCGCGATGCCTTCGCCGTCGAAGTTCACCCCCGTAAACGGCTGGCCGTTCTCATCCTTCAAGGTCGTGACATCGAGGATTCTTGGCTTGCCGAGCTTCTGGCCGTCGGTCGGCAGGCGCAACGTGTAGAAGCGGGCTGGCGTGGTGCCCTCATTATCCACCAGGCCGTAGTAGACGTCCTTGCCGGCGTCGTAGGTGAGGCCGGAGAGGCCGCCGACGTTCGTGCCCTCGAAGGTTCGTTTGTTCAGTGCGTCGGAGAACCCGAAGAGGTCGACGCCAGGTGCACACTGCGCGGTGTCAGGCTGGGGCCTGGCTGCGGTCGCCAGCTCTGGGCCGGCGAAGGTCGCGGCGCAGAGAGCCATGAGGAAGATGAGGGCAGCGATCAGGCGTCGCGGAGCGTTGACGGCCCTGGTTCGATGGATCTGGATCATCTCTTCCTCCAAGCTCATGTGTTTTCACGGAGAAGCGGGAGAGTCTGAGACCCTCCCGCTTCGGCGGTGCTAAACAGCCCTCGAATTGGGCCTACTCATCGACCGGGGCTATCGACACGAACTGATCGAACACCGTGCCCTGCCCGGCGTGCTGGCGGTTGACAAAGAGGGACTCGTCAGTAACCAGCACCTCGCGGGGCGTGCCTGCGGTGAATTCGCTGGTGCCTTCGAGGGCGAAGTACACGCCCGTGGGCTCGGCTATGCAGTCCTTGATCGAGGCGAAGCGTGCCACCTCCCCGGCGGGCTGGCGCGTGCCGCTCTGGGGCTCGGCGATCCAGATGTCATCGCCCATGGTCTTGGCCGGCGGGATGCCGCCCGGGTCCTCGGTTATGGCAAGGTTACCCTCACGGTCGAGGGCCAGGTTGTCAGGCGAGTCGAACTCCGGCGACGTGGTGTTGCCGGCCTCGGTCGCGCCGACATACTGGTAGGCGAACGGGCGGTTCTTGGCTGATAGATCCACCGCGATAACCTCGTCCGTGCCGGTCATGGCGACATAGAGCGTGTTGCCGCTGTTGTTCACGTCCACGCCGGTGCTCTCTCCGGTCTCGACGTCCTCGGGCCTGTTGTAGCCGTTGGCGCCGCGTGCGGTCGCCGCTGCCTGGGCGTCGGTGCGCGCCGCCGAGGCGGGGATGGTCACCCACCTGCCCTCACCGGTGCGGCCGTTCTCGGTCCTCAGCGCCTGCAGGACACCCTCGGAGAGGTCGCCCTCCCTTTCGGGCTTGAAGCGGAAGATGCCGCCGGGGCTGCTCTCGGAGATGCCGTAGTGGTAGCCGCGACCGTCGAAGCGCATGCCCTCGTGCGACTTGGAGCCCAGGGCTGGGCGGACGGCGACACCGTCGTCGAACGGGGCGACGTTGTCGCGTGGGTCGTCGGTGTCGAGCTCGCTCGGGTCATCGGGGTCTACAAAGTACTCGTAGACCAGTCCGGCCCTAGCATTCGGGACTTGCGGATCGCGTACGGCCGCCTGAATCGTCTCCTCGGCAGCCAGGATCGTGCCCCACGGCGTCCACACTATACCGTCGAAGCGCTCCCAGTCGGCCCTTTGTGCCAGCACCTCGGTCTCACCGGTCTGAAGGTCGGTCACGGAGACCTGCGAACCCGGAGGCGCGCCGACCTCGTGCGTACGGTAGACGTAGCGGCCCGCGTCCTTGCCGAACTCGTTCTGGGTGTTCATATCCCAGAGGTCCACAGTGCCGCCCTCGGGCTCCTGCGCTACTACTTGCTGGTCATATCCCGACGGCAGTACGAACGGGTCGTCGAGAGCCCCAACACACGGCGAGGAAGCCGCCAGCGGTTCGAACTTTTCGCCCGGCGTGTAGTCCGCCGCCGTGTCTCTCGCCTCGATGGCCTGCCCGACACTCGCCGCGCCAAGCGCCAATACGCCCGCCGCCGCCATGCCCACCGCAATAGCCAACGACCGGCGATGTCTTGCCAGCCTCTCGCGCCATACGCTTTCCAAAGACCTGTCCTCCTCGGGTTCATGGGTTGTGACCAACCCTCGTCTAATACCGCGCAAAGTATAGGAGCGGAATCTAGGCGTTAGGTTAACGGCGTGGAAACTTTGGGTTAAATGGAGATGCATCGGGACCCGGCGGAACGCCGGAGGGTGGCGTGGCTACTCCCCTCTCTTCAGCGGCCATCATGTGTATTTACCCGTCCGGGGGTCATTTTGCTCTCCTTGACGCGTGTCTTACCTACGCTGCTGGAACGGACCGGTGATAGCGTAGGTCACCGCGTTCCCGTTTGGAGGTCCCGCCGGGAGGTTGCCGCGATCGCCCTGCTGGTTGACGAAGAAGACCGAGCCGTCCGGTGAGAAGCAGCCGCCGCAAAACTCGGTGTCGTTCGTGATCGTCCGGGCGAAGTCGTAGATCTTACCCTCCGGGGTTAGCCCGCGGACGAAGTGCTCGCCGTCTGAATCCTCCTGCAGGAAGATGTCGCCGGTCTTGGGCACGATCACGATGTTGTCCGGCTTCTTGAGCGTCGCTTCGTTGGTGGACTCGTAGATGAGCGTGATGGTCTGGCTGCGCGGGTCGAACTCGTAGACCTGGCCTAGATCGTCCACGCCGCCTTCCGTACAGTCGAAGTAGACCCTGTTACCCCGCACCCATATGCCCTCTTCGCGGTCGAAGATTGCCGCGCCTTGAGCTTTGGCCTGCTCACCCACCGCTAGAGGTGTGCTGTCAGTGTCGTCGACGGGGGTCGGCTCTTCTATGGTCACCCACTCGACCTCATAGGGCTTGCCGACCTTGGGGAAGGCGTCCATGACCGCCTTGTCGACGCCTTTGATCTTGAGCGCCTGAAGCACGCCGTCGGTGTCGGCGAGGTCGCCGCTGCTCCCGGGCAGATTTTCGGGGATGTAGCGGTAGAAGAACGAGTTCCGGCGATCCTCTGTCTCGTAGAGGACGCCGTCGAGCCAGGCCACAGCCTCGTGCACGAAGCGCCCGGCGGCGGTGACGGGTCTCGCTTCCACGGGTCCTCCGGCGGAGGCGTCGATCTCGAATATGTAGCCGTGCGGTGTACCCGTGTCGCCCCGGTTTACGACCTCCTCACAGGTGATCCAGGAGCCCCACGGCATCTGTCCGCCCGCGCAGTTGTTGTCCGTGCCACCGAGGATGGCGAAGTCCTCGATTACCTTCAGGTTCCGATCCACGACGAGCTTGGTGTTGCCCGCGACGTAAGTCGGATCCTGATCATAGCGATCATCCTCCGGTACTATCACGGGGATCTCCCTCGCCTTACGCTGGTTCTCGTGGTTGCGGATCAGGACGGTGCTCCCGTTCGGTCCCAGGAAGGCGCCCATGCCATCGAAGATGCCGGGCGTGAGGTTGCCGTCGCCCATGGGGTCGCCCTGCCGCGAGATCGCCTTGTAGCTGAAGCCGCGTGGCAGCGCCAGAGCACCCATCGGCA
>JACCSM010000464.1 GCA_013698525.1 Rubrobacteraceae bacterium | reverse complement strand
GGATATTCGGTGAGGGCGGCGAGCACCATGAACCCGCCGTAGGAGCCGCCCATTACCGCGACGCTCCCGTGGCCGCGTTCCCTCAACCAGTGGGCCGCGTATGCCAGGTCTGCTACGGAGTCCATCCTCAGCCCCACGTCGTCCAGATGGGTGAAGGCCTTGCCGTATCCCGTCGAGCCGCGGACGTTCGGGAAGAACACGGCGAGGCCGCGGTCCAGCAGGTACTGCGTCACGGGGGCGAACGCGGGGCGGGCCTGGCTCTCAGGCCCGCCGTGGACGTTCACTATGACGGGTGCGTCCTCTGCTTCTGGTTCATAGAAGAGGGCCGGTATCTCTCGCCCGTCGAAGCTGGTGTAGCGCACGACCCGCGGCCCGCGGAAGGTGCGCGGCGGGATGCCGGCCGTCGAGGAGCGGGTAAGGCGCCGCGCATCGCCGTCGGGCAGGTCGACGACCCACACGTCAGGGTTGCGCTCGGGGGCCGTGAGGGTGAAGGCGAGCCTCCCCGAGTCTGGCGAGAACTCGAAGCCGCCAACGATACCCTCAGGTATACGCGGATCAGGCATCCTGCGTCCCCTGCCGTTGAAGAGCAGCACGTCCGAGTAGCCGTCAACGTTGCGGGCCGCGACCAGGTAGCGGCCGTCCCTCGAGAGCTCGACGCTCTCGACGTCCCGATCGTCCGGGGTGAGGTAATCGAGATCCAGCGTCGCGAGGTCGAGGCGGGCTAGACGCAGGAACTCCCCGTCGCAGTCCGTCGCCAGGTAGAGGCTCCCGCCATCTGGCGTAACGTTCGCGCCGGAGAACCTCGCGTCCCCCTCGTGCCCGGTCAGGAGGGTCGCCTCGCCGGTTTCGAGATCCACTCTGTACAGGTCGTTGTTCACGTTGGAATGGTGGCGGAAGACGATCAAGGCCCTCCCGTCTGGTGTCCAATCCGCCACCGTATGGTAGCCGGAGACCTCCCAGACCGTCTCGGGCTCGCCCTCCTGCAGTTCCTGGACGAACACATCGAAGTCCGTCCCGTTGCGGCGGGTCGCCGTATACGCGATGCACCTTCCGTCGGGCGAGAAGCCCCCAGGGTAGTGGATGGCCTCAGGGGCGCCGGTGAGGTCCTTGACCACGCCGTCTTCGAGGAGGAAGAGCTGCGAGCGCTCATTGCCGCCGGCGTCCATGCTGAAGAGGAGCCTGTTCTCCTTCGGCGAGTAAAAGGCGCCCGAGATGCGCTCCTCGTAGAAGGTGAGTTGCTCGGGCCAGGAGTCGCCTTCTGCCGCGACCTCCCACACCTGGGGTACGCCAGTGATCTCCGTCAGGAAAGTGACCCTCGTGCCATCGGGGGACCAGCTCGCACCCCAGGCCCCCCTTACTTTGAGGTAGCGTGCGAACTCGTAGGCCAACGTGGTCCCTCCTGACTCGGTGCCGGCGGGCAGAGATCAAAGCACAACATGTTAGCACTTCAGCATTTCAGCCAAAACAAAAAGCTCACCGGCTGACCAGCGCGGTTTCCCGAAGGATCGATCCTTCCGGAAACCGCTGTATACTCAGGCGAGCGTTTCGGGAGGGAAGAACTTGGTTTTCAGACGTCTGCGGGACATCTTCAGCGGGCCGGATCGGCCCACGGACGAGCCGTCACCTCTCTACGGGCTCGAAGACGAGGAGAGGGCGAGGATCGGGACGGAAGAGGACCCGCTCCGGAACTTCGAGGCCGCGATGCAACGCAACGAGGAAGCCGAGCTGGCCGTCAGCAACGGCGACACCGAGCGGGCCATCAACCTTTACGAGATCAGCATCCGCGAGGAGTTCGTCGGCAGCCACCCTTACGAGCGGCTCGCCTCCGTCTACGAAAGCAGGCACAATCCCACCGAAGCCCTCAGAGTATGTGAGGCCTTCACAGACCTCGCAGCCAGCGGAAAGATGCCCCGCGGAGCCCAACGCTCCGCAGACCGCAAGCTCCCCGAGTTCGAGGCCCGCATCCAACGCTGCAGGCGCTCGCTCGACGAAGGGCGATAGACCCCGAAGCCCAAACCTCCCCTCACATAGCAAAAACCGCCACATGTAGGTAAAAAGCGTCGCTGGTACCGCATACCGTGCGTCCGCCGTTCATGTAACTGGTTCACAAATAGACGCTAGAAACGTTGTGTAGCGGCTTGTAACTCGGTTGTAACGTAGTAGGGTCTTGGGCTTGTTGTGCAAGCGATCTGGAGGGGGACTCATGAAGTCTTGTCTCAAGATGCTCTTGGTGGCCGGTGCGTTCGCCGTATCGCTGGCCGCTTTTCAGGATGATGCCCTGGCCGACACCCAGCTGGCGAGTTGGTACGGGCCTGGGCTGGAAGGTAACCTGACGGCGAGTGGGGACGTCTTCGAGCCCTACACCGAATACACGGCGGCGTCGCCGTACCTGCCTTTCGGTACGGACTTGCTTGTGACTTACGGGGACTACTCTGTGGTCGTCGAGGTCACGGACCGTGGGCCGTACACGGGTGGCAGGGAGTTGGATCTCTCCGCGGCAGCGGCCGAGGAGATAGGGCTTACCTACACCGGCGTCGACTACGTTGATGTGGAGGTTCTCGACTACTAAGGATCTTCGCCAAACTACCGGCAAGGCAAGAGAGCGGGCGCGGCATTCTTGCCGCGCCCGTTTCCTTTTGGGCGTCGTGAGGTCTACGATCACCTCGACGTGGCGGCGATGGCACTGGGACGGATCTCTGTGAAGACGATCCCCTTGGTCAGTACCATACGAGCGTGCAGACGAGGACCGATGCCAGCCTTCTGGTAGCCGTCGCGGCGGCCGTCATCTTCGGTGCGTCGGCCATCGTGATCGCCTATCTGTGGCTGGGCGAGGTACCTTCCGCCCTGTCCGTAATCGGTGGGGCGGTCGCCCTGGTGGGGGTGGCGCTGGTGAACAGCCGCAGAAGCTAGCTCGTGTAATCTTCGAGAACCTGTGACAAGCGAGAGATCGTTCGACAGCTTCGCGCACAGAGCACGGGATACCACCCGGGGTGACGGCGGGCGTATAATCTCGCTCAGGGCTTCGAGGCTGAAGGGGTGATGGATGATGGAGGAGACGCTTCAGGGGGTCAGGTTCTTCGAGTTCCTGACCGAAGAGGAGCGGGAAGAGTTTGCGGAGGCATCTGAGCCCGTCTCCTTCGGCCCCGGTGAGAATATCATCGAGGAGGGTGCTGAGCAGGGGAGCCTGTTCGTGCTCACCTCTGGCATGGTCGAGGTCAGAAAGGGATTGCCTGGAGGAAGGAGCAGGCTCCTGGCCGAGATCGATACCTCGCGCGGGCGGACGGTCGTTGGGGAGAGAGGACTTCTCGGGGAGAGCGGGGCGTCCGCGACGGTCAGAGCCGTTGGTGAGGTCGAGGCGATAAGGATCCCACGCGACACCTTCAGGCGCATGGGCGCAGAAGGCAGGCCTGCTGCGTTCAAGCTCTCCTACCGCATCGCCCGCACCCTCGCGAGGAGGCTTACGCGCCTGGACGAGGAGGTCGTTGAGGCGATCCGGGAGCTTGAGAGCAAGGGGGAGACCGACATGGAGGCCTTCCGCGACAGGCTGATCACAGACTGGTCCGTGTAGAGGAGTTCCTTTTCATGCGAGAGACCCCAAACCTCAGGGACGTACCGATCTTCAAGCACCTCGACGCCGACGAGCGGACCGAGTTCGAGGATCTATTGGAACCGGCGAGCTTCGAGGCTGGGCAGATGATCTTCGATGAGGGATCTCCCGAGGAGCGACTGTATGTGATCACCTCCGGAACCGTCGAGGTCCACAAGAGCGTCCTCCCTGGACGTCGGCAACGACTGGCGACCATCGAGGCACCGACCGTGGTCGGCGAGATGGGCCTCCTCACCGAACCTCGTGCGGCCGCTAGCGTCGAGGCGATGACGAGGGTCGAAGCGCACGGCGTTGGCAGGGACCGACTCCTCGAGATGCTCGACGCCGACTCCCCGTCAGCCTGCAAGCTCGTCTACGAGATCGGCCGCACCCTCGCCGAACGTATGGCCGCGACCAACGAGACCGTCGCCGAGGTCATCTCCCGCCTCGAGAATACGGCTGCCAGGGGATCTGAAGATATAGACGTCTTTAGAGACCAGCTTGTTCAGGACTGGGGTTTCTAGAGAAGCATTTCAGCCAGTCAGCACTTCAGCAGGTCATACCGAGTCCGCTTGAACGGGAGCGCGTTCGGGGTGCGGGCACGCCGATGCCCTCCCATACGTCATTCCCGCGAAAGCGGGAATACACTCGTAGGAGTGGGCCCGTGCGCAATGGCTGGTTCCCTCGTGCCGTTGGCCTTCACCCGGATTGGGTATCAGTATTCCTTGCCTGAGGTTCGCTCCGGGACCGGAGCCTGGCTGGGACAGCTATCTTTACTCAGTGTTAGCCTCTCCACGGCTTTCACGAGGTCTCCCATGCCCTTGCGCCTTACGAGTCGGGTGTCTTTGTAGAGGAATGGGTTCAGCCTCCACTGGCTCCGGTACGAGGCGCCTGAGAGATCCTTCTATCTGACGGTAACGTGAATGCCGTTCCTGAGGTCCTTCGCTTCCAGGAACGGCAGCAGAGAATCTAGCTCGTCCCAGTAGCAGGTGATCTCACCGTTCGGCGGCAGGAAGTCGAGCCCGTATTTGAAGTAGGGCAGGTCCGAGACGACGAAGGCGTTGGAGCTTTCGATGGGCACAGAGAACTCGAACTCTATGTCCCTGGCCGCGCCCTCGCTCACGTTGCGGATGGCCACGTCGAGCTCCGGCAGGCTTTCGTAGTCCTCCTGCACTATTACGAGCGGACGGCCCATCGCCGTGCGCTGAGCCCGCATCTCCTCCAGCGTGGTCTGGCTTACCCGCCAGGTGAAGTAGTAGCCGACGGCGAGCACGATCACGAACAGCAAGTTGGTCACCGAGGTTATGACCTGGGCGAGGGTTACGATGTCCACAGGCCGTACATTATCCGAGGCGGGAACCGGACACAACCGCCCCACGAGGTTTCAGGTAACAGGTCCGAAACCTAATAACCCGGCACAGGCACCTGGTCGAACATCTCCCTGTCGGCACCGCAGTCAGGACACTTCTCGGGTAGCTCGCCCTCGACGCGGTAGCCGCAGTTCGTACAGGCCCAGTTGATGAGCTCGGCCTCGCCCTTCACCTCGTGCGTATCGTCAGTCATTTTCGCTCCTCCTCTGTATCCTCAGAGACCATTATGGCACCGGCGAAGACAGGGGTCACGCGACTATCTATTAGAAGGGCGCGACAAAGGCTGGTGAGAACGGGGTGGCGAGGACCTCTGCTGCTCTTAGAATAAGGGGACCGGAGAGTCCATTAGAGGGGCGAAAGGATGTATCTGTGACTGCTGAAGAGCGAGGCATTACGGAGGTGGCGCTTGTTACCGGCGGCTTCTTCCGCGACGGGGAGCCCCTGCCCTGGTGAGCGCGCCGGATCGTGTACTGACGCTCCGCGAGCTGAACCGGGCGACCCTTGCCCGACAGATGCTGCTTGACCGGCAGACTATCCCCGTCCTCGACGCCGTAGGGCGCCTGGCCGGCCTCCAGGCCCAGGTCACGAGCCCTCCCTACGTCGGCCTATGGACCCGCCTCAAGGACTTCAGGCGGGAGGATCTCACACGACTTATGGAGGAGAAACAGGTAGTAAGGGCGACGCTGATGCGCGCGACGTTGCACCTCATGACGGCGGAGGATTACCTGCTGCTGCGTCCCGCCCTGCAGCCGGCGCTCACCCGCTCCATGAACTCCATCGCCGGAAAACGGTTGGATGGGCTGGACGTCGACCGGCTCGTCGGGGTTGCGAGAGAGTACTTCGAGAGAGAGCCGCACCCCTTCGCCGACCTGCGACCCCTGCTATCTGAGCTCGAACCGGACAGGGACCAATCAGCCCTCGCATATGCGGTGAGGACCAGCCTTCCGCTCGTACAGGTCCCTTCGGGTGGCGTGTGGGGCTACTCAGGGAAGGCGCCCTTTACTACCGCCGAGCGGTGGCTCGGCAGGTCGCCCTCGGGTTCAGAAGACCCGCGTGATCTCGTACTCAAGTATCTCGCGGCGTTCGGACCGGCGACGGCGAGGGATGTCCAGACGTGGTCGGGCAGGATGCAATTGAAGCGGCCCGTAGAAGAGTTGAGAGCGGAGTTGCGCACGTTCCGCGACGAAAGGGGTAACGAGCTGCTCGACCTCCCCGACGCACCGCTGCC
>JACCSM010000463.1 GCA_013698525.1 Rubrobacteraceae bacterium | reverse complement strand
GAGAAGAAGACCGTGGCCATGATAAGGGCGGCGCCGGTGATCAGACGTCCTGTGCGCTCGATGCCGAGGGTGACGGAGGAGAGGTTGTCCCCAGTGCGCTCGTACTCTTCCTTGATGCGGCTGAGGAGCATCACCTCGTAGTCCATAGAGAGTCCGAACAGGATGCAGAACATGATGATCGGGGTGGTTGTGTTTATCGGGCCTGGGGTGAAGTCGAGCAGCCCGGAGAGATGTCCCTCCTGGAAGATCCACACCAGGGCCCCGTAGGAGGCGCTGATCGACAGGAAGTTGACGAAGACCGCCTTTATGGGCAAGAGCACCGACCCGAGGAGCAGAAAGAGCACCACGTACGTGGCGAGGACCACAAAAGCTATCGCCGGTGGCGCGGCGTCGTAGACCGAATCGGTGAGGTCGAGGTCGAAGGCCGCCCAACCGCCGACGAGCACCTCGCCCCCGACTTCAGGGTGTTGCCCGCGGACCTCGCGCACCAGGTCGTGGGCCTCTTCGGTGTTGTAGCCAACCGAGGTGTAAGCGGTCAGGACGGCGATGTGATCTCCTGTGGTCCTCTTCAGCGCCTCCCGCACCTGCGACGGTAGAACTCCGCGGGGACCCGAAAGGAGCTCCTGGTACTGATCCCGGGAGAGCTTCGGGGCGAGGTTTACGATGCTCTCCACATCTTTGACGCCAGGCCTTTCTTCGAGCCAACGGCTCAGGTCGTACATCTCGCCTATCCGTTCTCTGGTGAGCGGCGATCCTTGCGGGTAATCGAGCAGCACCACCATGGGGTAGGCGCTGCTGTCGGGGAACTGGCGGTCGAGGATCTCCTCTCCCCGGCGCGACTCCGTGTCAGGGGGCAGCGTGTCCCCCCCGGAGAGTCCGAGCCGGATGCCAAGGAAAGGCGAGCCGAGCACCAGGAGGAGCGCGACCACGGGCAACAGCGTGCGCCACGGGTGGGCCATGACGGATCTCGCTACTCTGTGCCAGAGTCCGCTGCCCGTAGCGAGCCTCTCAGGCCGGGCGAAAGGCAGGTGCAAGAAGTCGACGCGGGGGCCGAGGATCGCGAGTAGCGCTGGGAGGAAGGTCAACCCGTAGAGTACCGAGAAGGCGACCACGATCGAGCCAGCGAAGCCAATGGAGTTGAGGTCGGCCACGTCGAAGAAGAGGAAGCCCATAAATCCTATGGCGACCGTGAGCCCCGAGAAGAGGATCGCGCGTCCCGCAGTCGCCATAGTGCGCGCCAGGGCTTCGGGCACGGGACGGCGGCCAACCTCCTCGCGAAAGCGGCTCACGACAAAGAGCGAGTAGTCTATGGCGACGCCGAGGCCTATCATGGTGACGATGTTAGTCGCGTAGATCGAGACGTCCATCGCCCTGGCCAGAAGCAGGGTGCCGACGAAGCCAGCGGTGACGGCGAGCACGCCCACGCCGATCGGCAACCCGGCAGCGACGACGGAGCCGAAGACGAAGAGCAACATCAAGAGCGCCAGGGGCAGCGAGACCACTTCCGCGCGCTTCAGATCCGTCTCCGTAACGCTCTCGAAGTCTTCGTTGAGCGGGATCTCACCGGTCGCAACGACCTCGAGGGGGCCTGGCCGTACCTCCTGACGGATGTCCGCGTAGGCATCTTGCAGCTCGGCGAAGCTGCCCTCCTCGAGCTCGACCACCGCGAGGCTGTAGTGCCCGTTTCGGGAGATCATGGCCTCGTCGGTGGCGCCGTTTTCGTAGGCGGTACGGACGCCAGCCACCCTCTCATCCTCTTCGAGCGGCTCCAGCGCGCGCTCCACCTGGTCGCGGAACGCCGGATCTGCGGCCTTCTCGTCCTCGCTGCCGAAGACGAGCATGAAGCTAGGCGGGGCCTTCGCCACCTCCTCGTCCAACAACTCGTCGACCCGCCCGGATTCGGTGCCCCCAGGGGCGGAGAACTCGCCCGTGCCTAACCGGCCCCCATAGCCCATCGAGTAGACCACAGCCGCTATCGAGAGGATAGACGCGACGAGGACCAGCCACCGGAAACGATACACAAAGCGTCCCCAGGCGGCGAACATCTTTATCCCTTCTCAGTCAGCCGTAGTCCTCTTGCCGCCTCAGGGGACGGGGTTCTCCACGAGCGCGCTCCCCCCACCGCGGCGGACCGGTTCGGCCGCGGCCTGCACGGTTCCTCCTGGGAGGAAGGCGATGCCCGTGGCCGCCCCGATCTCCGGCGTCGAGGTGAAGCTCTGGCCGTGCTCGGATACGAGCAGCGCCGCCTCGGGCGAATTCAGGAACTCCGGCTCGGCCGAGGT
>JACCSM010000373.1 GCA_013698525.1 Rubrobacteraceae bacterium | reverse complement strand
CGCCTCGGCGTGCGCTACGCCACCGAGATACGCGGCGACCTCGTACAGGACCTGCGCGAGTTCCTCAACAAGTACTCGGGGCTCTCCGTGGGTGAGGTCACCCTGGGCCAGGCGCTCTCAGAGCTGGTCGCGCTCGCGCGCCGCTACCGTCTCAGGATGCCGCCGGTCTTCCCTTTGCTCACCAAGGCGCTGGTCACCGCGGAAGGGCTCGCCCGATCCATAGACCCAACCATCAACGTCTACGAGGTCGCCAGGCCCTACGCGCAGAGGCTCCTGAGCGAGCGCTACAGGCCCGGGGCAGTGCTCGAGGTCGTCGAAGAGCACGCGCTCGAGTACGCCCGCTACGCCGAAGATTATCCCGAGCAGATCAGGCAGCTACTCGCCGAGGTCGCCGACGGTGAACTCGAGGTGCAACTGGTACACGGCGGCCTCGACGAGCTGATAGGCAGCGTCGATGTGCTCGCAAACCGTCTCGTCTTCGCCGTCGTTACCGCGGCCCTGCTCGTCGGGTCCTCGATGCTGGGCGCTTTCGACGTAGGCGGGCCAAACGTACCCTACCTCGGCGCATCCCTCATCAGCTTCGCCGGCTTCACGCTAGCCGTGATCCTGACCGCAATACTTCTCGTCACCATTTTCCGCTCCGGCAGGCTGTAGGTATCAGGCTACAGGCTTGGGAGAGGTACTCAAGTTCGTGGTCCAAGTGTAGAGTGCTATCCGACTCACTTCCTGATGCCCGAAACCTTACTGGTATAATTTCGTTATGGAACCCGTTCGTACAGAAGAGCGTCCGAGGGCGATAGTGTCGCCGGGCGTAACCATTTCTTCGCTTATCGAGAAGGTGGCGGCGTACGGGCCTGAGGGTACTGAGGAATTGGTCGCCGACGCTTACAACGCTGCCCACGCTGCGCACAGAGGCCAGACGCGTAAGAGCGGCGAGCCTTTCGTCTATCACCCGCTGGCGACGGCCGATGTCCTGGCCGAGTTGCGCCTCGATCCGACGACCATCGCGGCGGCGTTGCTGCACGATGTGCTCGAGGATACGGGTGCGACGAAGGAGGAGCTGGCGGAACGGTTCGGGGATGAGGTCGCCGAGATCGTGGACGGGGTCACCAAGCTCAAGCGGCTTCCTTCGGGGAATCTGGAGGAGGCGCAGGCCGAGTCTCTGAGGAAGATGATCGTGGCGATGAGCCGCGACGTGCGCGTCATCATCATCAAGCTCGCAGACAGGCTGCATAATATGAGGACCGTCGCCTACCTCAAGCGTGAGACGCAACTCAGGAAGGCGACTGAGACGCTTGAGATCTATGCCCCGCTTGCCCACAGGCTTGGGATCTACTCGATCAAGTGGGAGCTCGAGGACCTCTCTTTCGCCACCCTCCACCCCAGGCGCTATGAGGAGATAAAGAGCCTCGTCGCCGCCAGGCGTGGGGATCGGGAGGCGTTCATAAACGGGACGGCGGCGGAATTGCTGCGCCACCTGCGCGAGACCGGCGTCGAGGCCGAGGTACACGGGCGGGTCAAGCATTTCTACTCGATCTACAACAAGATGGTGCGCCGCAACAAGGAGTTCAACGAGATCTACGATCTCGCGGGCCTCAGGGTCGTCGTCGGGGACGTGCGCGATTGCTACGGTGCGCTCGGCGTCATACATTCGATCTGGAAGCCCATTCCGGGGCGTTTCAAGGACTACATAGCTATGCCCAAGTTCAACATGTACCAGTCGCTTCACACGACGGTCATGTCAAACGAGGGGAAGCTGCTCGAGATCCAGATCCGGACCTCAGAGATGGACACGACGGCGGAGTACGGCATCGCCGCCCACTGGATGTACAAGCACGGCCTGACGGACCGCCAGGTGGACCGCCTGACATGGCTGAAGAGCATGATGGAGTGGCAGAGGGAGACGACCGACTCCACGGAGTTCATGGAATCGCTAAAGGGTGAGCTCGTCGCAGACGAGGTCTTCGTCTTTACTCCGAAGGGAGACGTCGTCAGCCTTCCTAGCGGGGCGACGCCCATAGACTTCGCCTACCACGTCCACACGGAGGTCGGCCACCGTACCATCGGGGCCAGGGTCAACGACAGGATAGTCCCCCTCGACTCAGAGCTGGTCTCGGGTGACAGGGTAGAGGTCATCACGGGCAAGAACTCAGGGCCGAGCCGCGACTGGCTGGCCGTGGTCCAGAGTGGTAGGGCGAGGAATAAGATCAGGCAGTTCTTCAACAAGGCAGACCGCGAGGATAACCTCAGCCTGGGACGCGAAAAGATACTGACCCTCCTGAAGAAGCGCCGAATCGGAAAGGTCCCCTCTGGCATCCTCGAGGACGTGGCCCGTGCGACGAACCATTCCTCCCCTGACGACATGCTCGCCGCCGTCGGGGCGAGCGTACTCTCCGCTGACAACGTAGCTGGACGCATAGTGGAGCAGGTACACCCAAAGGAGGAAGAGGAACGTCCCAAGGAGCAGAGCCCGGCTCTGGCCCCGTTGCCACTTCCTGGGGGTGGGACCGACGAGCAAACCGGGGTGCGGGTAATAGGGTCGAGCGGCATCCTGACACGGCTCGCCCGCTGCTGCACCCCGATGCCTGGTGATGACATAGTAGGGTACGTCTCGCTCGGGCGCGGTGTCGTGGTTCATTCCGCTGGCTGCGTGAACGCGAGGGCGCTACAGGCAAGGGACCCGGAGCGCTTCGTCGAGGTCGAGTGGGCCCGCGGGTCAGACAAGCTCTTCACCGTCGAGCTACTTGTCGAGGCCCTCGACAGGATGCACTTGCTAAAAGACATCACGTCTACGATCTCGGACGCGGGCGTAAACATCCTCTCTGCGAGGGTCGATACCATCGAAGACCGGACCGCCCTCAGCCGCTTCGCGTTCAAGGCGGCGGGCGTGCAGCACGTCGAGGAGGTAATACGCAAGATCCGGAGCATCCCCGACGTCTACGATGTCTACAGGGTCTCCCGCGACGGCACACCCCTGGAGCGCTAGGAGGCTCTCAGGTGAGCGAGATCGAACAGGTCACACTGTCTATGGGTGGCTTCGAGGTCAACTCCTACGTCGTCCACGCTCCGGACGGCGACATCGTTGTCGACGCCGGTGCCGAGCCGGAGAAGATCCTCGGCGCCACCCGCGCCCCTGTGGCGGCGATCCTGGTGACGCACGGTCACGCCGACCACGTGGAAGCCCTGGAGTTCGTGCGCAGCGAGACAGGTGCCCCCGTCTACATGCACCCTGCGGACGCAGGGGGGAAGGTCAATGACTACAGGGCCCTCGAAGATGGGCGGGCCCTCGATGTCGCCGGTCTCGGTATCAGGGTTTTTCACACGCCCGGGCACTCTCCCGGATCTGTGACCTTCGTGGTGGGGCACGACCAGATCGTCGGTGACCTCATATTGCCAGGGAGCGTAGGCCGGACGGACATCGCGGGCGCATCGTGGGAGGAGATCGAAGCCTCCATCCGCAAGGTGATGCCGCTCTGGGAGGAGGCGACGCGCCTGTACACTGGCCACGGCCCTGTCCTCATGGCGGTGGAGGAACTGAGAACCAATCCATATCTGCCTCCTGGTCTCTCGTGACGGACTACCGAGGACCGAGGGGCACATACGACGTCTTTCCCGGCGGCGGGGAGCCGCAGGAGCGACCCGAACTGTGGACTTTCGTCGAGGACAGGGCGCGCGAGCTTTTCGGACTTTACAATTACTCCGAGGTCAGCACCCCCGTCTTCGAGGAGGCGCGGCTCTTCGCAAGGACCGCGGGGGAGGGCTCTGACATCGTCGTCCAGAAGGAGATGTTCACGTTTCTGGACAAAGGCGAAAGGGAGATGGCGCTCAGGCCAGAGGGGACGCCGGGGGCTGTGCGGGCTTACATCGAGCACAACCTCTACAGGCTGGCCCAGCCCGTCAAACTGTTCTACATCGGTCCGATGTTCCGTCAGGAGCGCCAGCAGAGAGGCCGTTACAGGCAGCACACCCAGATCGGGGTCGAGGCCCTAGGCACTTCTGATCCCCTCGTCGACGTCGAGGTGATCTCATTGCTCTACGCCATCCACCAGGCCGTCGGCGTGAAGGACGAGGTCGTCTACGTCAACAACCTCGGTGACATGGAGACCAGGCAGGCTTACGTCCCCGAGCTCCGCGCCTACCTCGAGAGGCACCGCGGAGAGCTAGATCCCGACTCCGTCTCCCGCATGGACACCAACCCACTGCGCACCTTCGACTCCAAGCACGAGGGTACCCAGGCCGTTCTCGTCGAAGCTCCGAAGATCTCTGACTACCTGAGCGAGGAGGCCTCTGTGCACCTCAAGGCCGTGCGTGGTGGCCTCGAGGCGCTCGGCATACCGTACGAGATCGACGACGGGCTCGTACGCGGCCTCGACTACTACACTATGACGGTCTTCGAGGCCAAGAGCGGCGCCCTTGGGGCGCAGGACACCGTCGGGGCGGGCGGCCGGTACAACGGTCTGATCTCCGACCTCGGAGGACCCGATGTCGGGGGGATAGGCTTCGGTTCGGGCGTCGAGCGGATGCTCCTGGCCGCCGCTTCGCAAGAGGCGCTGGCCAGCCTGGACGTTTTCTTCGTGACCCTCGCGCCGGAAGCGCGCATCCCTGCCATGAAGCTAGTCGGCGCCCTTAGGGAAGAGGGGATCTCCGCCGACCTGGATTATGGAGGGCGCGGCATGCGGGCGCAGTTCAAGCAGGCCGACCGCACGGGTGCCTCTTATGCAGTCATACTGGGTGAGGACGAGCTCGCGCGTGGCGACTGCACGGTGCGGGACATGGCTTCGGGAGAGGAGCTTGTGGTGCCTGTGGCCGATGGGGCGAAGGACCTGATCTGGGCCGTCTCCGGTTGAGGGTAGCTGGAGAGACTCGCTTAGCACGCAAGCCGGCTATGCGCCGCGTGGTCCGGGAACTCTCGTAGTAGTCTGTTTCACGTTCGGGGCGAAGGTTCACCGTATAGTTCGGACATAAACCTACGAGAGGAGCACTACCCGTGCCGGTAGAAGATTTGCGCCAGAGCCCGATGATGGGCCACATGCTCGACGCCCTGGATAACGGTGAAGAAATTGGACACTACGGCCGTCTCGTTTTTACGATGATCGGGCGTCACTTCGTAAGCAACGACGAGCTTGTGGAGCTGCTGACCAAGGATCACGATACCGACGAGCAGGAGATGAGGGCTCTCGTGCAGCAGGTGGAGGAGAAGGGCTACAGTCCGCCCAGGCGCAAGAAGATCCTGGAGTATCAGAGCCAGCAGGACTTCCCGATCTGCCCTGACCCCGATGACCCTGACGCCTGCAACCCGTACGCGGAACTGCAGTTCCCAGACGAAGTCTACGAGAGCATTCAAGAGTACAGGGAAGAACGGGCGTAGCGCTCTAGCCTTCTGCGCTTTCTTCGCGAAGGCTGAGTGCTATTCTGGCGAGGTCGGAGGAGAGGCCGCGGCTGGCGCGGCCAACCAGACGGGGTGAGGTGGTGACCCTGACCGAGAGCAGGCGCTCTATCGGGATGCGGTGCTCGAGCAGGAGCTTTTCGAGGCCCTCGTCCTCCAGCGCAGGGAGTGGTTCGAGGCCACCTATCTCCCTGTATACCGCCGCCGTCAGGGTCAGGGAGGCGCCCGAGAACTGCCAGTGCTGTGTCTCACCCTTGGGATCGGGACCAGAGAGAAGGCGCTCGTGGCGCAAGCGTCCCTGCTCAGCGTGCCTGCGCCATACGCTCTCAGGCAGCGAGCCGTCGTCGGCGAGTTCGATGCGCCCGCCGATGGCCTTTGCTCCCTGCGAGACGGCCCGGAATTGGGTGGCGAGCCAGTCAGGCGCCACCACCGTGTCGGCGTCCGTGCACGCTATGAGACCCTCGGGACGGCCTACTTGGAGGAGACGGGCGCAAGCAGTATCCATTCCGACCCGGCGGGCTGGTCCTGACCCCTCGCCGGGACCGTCGAGTAGGTGTAGTCTCAAGCGACGGTGGCCCACGGCGATCTCACGGGCGCGTGCTTCTGTACGGTCCGTGCAGCGGTCGAGGATCAGCAGTACCTCGTACTCGTCGTGCGCAACGCGCTCTTGGGTGGCGAGCGCTTTAAGACATGACCCTATGAGGTCCTCCTCGTCGCGGGCGGGCACGACCACGCAGGCCCTGAGGGCGAAGTCCGGCGCCGAGAGCGTCATCGGGACAAGGACTCTCCGCGTTCGATTTGCCCGCGTCCGCGCTCGTACTCCTCGTCCATACCGTGGGAGAGAACTCCGACGAGCACACCCCCTTTGCCGTACCAGACCGTGAAAGCTTCGCCCTCGTCATCGAAGACCTGCTCGTCCCAGCCGTCGCCCCAGGCCCAGTATTTTAGCGACTTGTCGCCGATCGTGGACCAGAAGCCGGGAGCCATGTTCCAGGCAGCTTCGCCGCCTGAGATCACGGTCCCCGCGATGCGCCCGTGCTCCAGGGCGTCGCCCCAATGCTCGACGCTGAGGTGGCGCCCTGCAGACTCGTTGTACGCCTGTGCTATGTCTCCGACCGCGAAGATCCCTGGCGCGCTCGCCCGCATGGAGGAGTCTGTGATGATCCCACGGTCCACCTCGAGACCGGCCTCCGAGGCTAGCCGGATGCGGGGCGCGACACCGGTCGCGAAGAGGACGGTTCCCGTTTCGACCGTGTCCCCGTCTCCGAGGGTCATCGTGTAGCCACGATCCGTGCGTTCGATGCCCTCGATCCTGGCCCCGAGGCGGAGGTCCACGCCGTAGTCACTGAGCCAGCCTTCGATGCGTTCCCCGACCTCGCGGCCGAGCCGCACTCGTTGTGGCGACTCTTCGCGGCTGAGCAGGGTCACCTCGGCGCCGCGCAGCGAGAGGGACGCCGCTGCCTCGCATCCGATGAAGCCGCTCCCCACGACGACAACCCGTCCGTCCTCTCCGACGCGGTTCTGGAGGCGGGTCGAGTTCTCTAACGTCCTCATCGTCAGGATCTCGGGGTCGTCGCCTCCAGGAACAGGCGGACGGATCGGCTCTGAGCCCGTGGCCAGCACACAGACGTCGTAGGCCAACTCTTCACCCTCGTCCGTGGCGACGACCCGCCGTTCTCTGTCGATGGCACTCGCGTTGGTGAAGAGCCTGAGTTCGACGCCGTTCTCCTCGTGCCAGTCGTCGCTTTCGATGGGTAGATCCTCGCGGGACGCCTCGCCCCTGAGGTATCCTTTTGTTAGCGGAGGGCGGTTATACGGGGCGTATGGCTCTGGGGTCAGCATCGTGACGTGGCCCATGCCTCCGCCCTCTCTGTAGGCGCGGGCCGTCGCCAGTCCGGCGGGGCCTGCGCCCACGATCACCAGGCGTTCGTGCCTATTCACGACGGGTCCTCGAGGAGGTCCAGACGGTAATCCGGCTCGACGATCGTCTTGTTGATCTGGAGTCGCGTGTTTCTCATGAGTAGCTCGTGCACCTCGTCTCCCTGCAGCGGGTATGTCCTGGTCTCTCTGCGCCAGTGGACGGCGAGCAGGGCTCCTCCCTGGGCCAGCTCGCACTCGAAGGCCCCTAGCGCTACGAGCATCTCTTCTCTGGTGAAGTAGTAAAGGACCTCCGAGGCGACGATCAGGTCGAACGGACCATCGGGCATCTCCTCGGGGAGCGTGTGCCGCTCGACACGAACGTTCCTTCGGCCCGAGAGGCGTTCGCGTGCCGCGGCCACGGCCCGCTCCGATACGTCTACCGCGAGCAGTTCGTCGCAGCGGTCTGCGAGCATCTCGGTAAAGACGCCGATGGAGGCTCCCGCCTCTAGAGCCCTGTGAAATCGGCGTTCGCCAAGGACCTCCAGCGTTCGTCTGTACTTGTTGCGCTCGTACTCGCTCGTCTCGAAGTCCCAAGGGTCGCCTGACTCAGCGTAGAGTCCCTCGAAGTACTCGCGTCCAAGTCGCCCCTTCAAGACCGCCGCTCCGAGATGGCTTGCCTTCCGCGGCGTACCAAGGCAGGCTCGAGGCGATGCTGGAGGAGGAACAGCTCCAGATCCCGCCTCGCGCGGTCTAGCGGGCCTGAGACGGCGAAGGGATGGGAGCCGACGGCCCTTGCCGCCTCATCGAGGATCTTTCGGCACGAGAGGGCCACTGACTCGCGGAGCTCCGTTGATATCGCCGGTAGAGAGGATGGGTCAGCGTCGGCGCGGCCCGCGGCGTACGCGAACCAGCTATCGATGGTGCCCCTGGCCGTGAGCATCCTGCCAGCGGCGAGAGAGACTACGTCGTCGGGTTCTCCTTCGCCGGTTTTGGCGGCCAGTACGTCGAGCGCGGCATCGACGGCCGTGTCGGAGATCCCGGCCCACGTAACCGCCGTGCGAATAGCATCCCTGCTGAAGTAGGGTTCCCGAAGGAGCTCACCTGGGTCTCCCAGAACCGCGAGCACAGGCGTCCCTTCGAAGACGACACGATGGCTCTCCGACGCTCGCATGCCCGCGCCCCTGAACCAGCCCGTGTCCACCCCTACGCCTTCGGAGAGGTCGACGTAGGCAAGGAGGGGTGGTCCTGGAGCGGGGCCACGTACGAGCACGAGCGCGCGGTCCAGGCCCGTCGAACCGGAACAGAAGGTCTTGACACCGGTGAGCCTTGCTCCGTCCCTATTCTGCACTAGCCGAGCCGGTTCTCCTTCCCCTGGGATGGGGTCGGCACCCCACACCCCGAGGAGTAGTTCCCCTGCGGCGATCGCTTCGAGTTCGGCCGAGCGCAGCGGCTCTGGCGCCAGGAGCGAGACGCGTTCCACGCCGTTGAAGTGGCCATCGAGTACGCGGCCGACGGACCCGTCGGCCCGTGCGACTGCCCGCAGCAAGCGCCACTCCTCAGCGAACGAGGCACGGCGTCCGTGCGGGCCGATGGGGTCGGGAACGGGGATCGCGAGTGCGCCAGTAGGCGCGAGCTGCAGAAAGGGATCTTCCGGAAACGAAGGGTGCGCGTCCCTCCCGGACGCCCCGGCGGAGATAATCGCAAGGATAGCTTCGAGGTCGCGAGTTCCTCCTGGACGTCCTTGTCCTTCTTTGCCGGGGTTGAAGATGCTCATGGCGACAATACTCTAAGCGAGGAGGCGGCCGGTGCAGAGAGAACGCTCACACACCGTGTACCTCGGGTCCCGTGTCCTGGAAGTCAGGGTTCCTGTCTGGCAGCGGATGGCGGAGCTCGCCCAATGTCGCGGGCTCAAGGCCGTGGGATCTCACCGTGGCAACGAGTGGGCGTACGAGATCAACGGTCCCTGCGCAGCCGTCACGCGTCGCTCCAGGGCCGACTCCGTCGTGCATCAGTACGATTGCTCCCGGCGAGATCCTGCCTCTAACGCGGGCGAGCATCTCGTCAAGCGCGTCTCCCCGCCAGTCCTCCGTGTCCGCGGTCCAGCCCACGAGCCCGAGCCGGTGTCGCTGTGCAACCTCTTCAGTCGCCGGTGTGACGAAGCCCCACGGGGTCCGCCAGTGTCGCACGGGCTGTCCGAGTGCCGGGAGGCCTGACGCCACGTCCGCTTCGATCCCCACTGGCGTCATGGCGTCGTGGCGGACGTGCTCTTTACAGTGAAAGGCGACGTCGTGTCCATCCTCCCTCATACGAGATATGAGGGAAGGGAAACGAGTGGCTCGCGGCGCGATGACGAAGAAGGTGGCGCGTGCCCCGGCATCGGCCAAGGCGTCCAGCACGAGCGGGGTCCAGTCGGGGTCGGGCCCGTCGTCGAAGGTGAGGGCCAGGGGAGCAGGGGACCGGAGGTCGGTGTGCATTCCGTTAGTTGTTGCCCTCGCCGGGCCGGGACGCGGGGTCGGAGCCGCGTTCGCCTTCTGGGCGGCGACGGAGCGAGAGGTTCAGCTCCTTGAGTTGCTCTTCCGAGACGGGACCGGGGGCGTCCATCATCTCGTCGCGGGCGGCCTGGGTCTTGGGGAAGGCCATCACCTCACGGATGTTCGGCTCGTCCGTAAGGAGCATGACCAGCCGGTCCACTCCTGGTGCGATCCCACCGTGGGGCGGCGCGCCGTAGCGGAAGGCGGTGAGGATGGTCCCGAACCTCCTCTGCGCCTCCTCGGGCCCGATGCCGATAACGTCGAAGACCTTCTGCTGCAGGCCGGGGCTGTGAATCCTCATGCTCCCCGACGCGAGCTCGGTGCCGTTGGCCACGAGGTCGTAGAGCTGTCCGATGACCTCCAGAGGATCAGAGTCGAGCAGTGGCAGGTCCTCCTCGCGCGGCATGGTGAACATGTGGTGCATCGGCTCGATGCGCCCCTCGTCCTCGTTCCACTCGAAGAGCGGGAAATCCGTCACCCAGCTCATGCCGAGCACGTTGGGGTCGGCAAGCCCGAGGCGGTCTCTGAAGTGGAGCCGCAGGCGGCTGAGGCTTTCGAATACGACTGGATTCTTGTCCGCGACGAAGAACATCCAGTCGCCCTCTTCGGCCCCGAGCACTGTGCGCAGGGTATCTTGCTCGGCTTCGGAGAAGAACTTCGCGACGGGGCTCTTCAGGCCATCGCTTTGCACCAGAA
>JACCSM010000358.1 GCA_013698525.1 Rubrobacteraceae bacterium | reverse complement strand
GGCCAGAGCGAAGCGCTAGCCCGCGAGATGATGCGGCTGCAATACTCCGGCGCACGCACCCGCCACATCCCCCTTATGCTGACGGAAGGCGGGAGGCAGAAGATCCGGGCTCGTCTGGGCAAGTTCCTGGACAACACGGGACGGCTGTACAAAGCTATCCAGTTAGTCTCAGAGACCGGGGTAATCGTCGACACCTCCAAAGAGCCCGCCTACGGCTACGCCCTCGGCATGGTCCCCGGAGTAGACCTCCGCGTTCTGCACCTGGTCAGGGACCCAAGGGCCGCCGCGTACTCATGGGCGAAGAAGAAACGCCAGCCCGACAGCGCCGAGCGTGAGTTCATGCACCAGAAGTCCCCCACTCAGAGCGCCGTCCTCTGGGACGCCTGGAACGCCGCTATCGAGGCCCTCTGGCGCCAGATGCCAGCCAAATACCTCCGCTTGCGCTACGAGGATTTCATCGCCGACCCCCGTCGCAGCTTCGAGGAGATCCTGAAGCTCACGGGAGAGGAAGACGCGCAGTTGCCGCTCGTGGGGGAGCGTGCCGTCAAGCTCGGTATAAGCCACACCGTCTCCGGCAACCCGAACCGCTTCGATACGGGTACCGTCGAGCTACGCCAGGACCGCGCATGGCAGAAGGAGATGAAGCCTCGTGACAGGGCTCTCGTTACCGCGCTGACGTTGCCGCTGCTGACGCGCTATCGCTACTCGGTAAGGTAGCCGTCTACAGCGGGTTGAGGAAGGGTTGGACATTTCCCCAACCCGCGCTGGCCAGTATTTCAGCTTGCCAGCCTCTCGGTTGCTGAATTGCTGAAGCTGAAAGCCTTATGGCTTCTTGCCGATGCTGACCATCTCGGGCTGCACACCCTCCGGGGGGCCGTCGCCGAGCTCTTCGTCGCGGTACTGGTAGACGCCACGGCAGGTGTGGCCGCCGGTGGTCCGCTTCTCGGTGTACGAGAGCTTGACGTTCGGGTTTATGGCGCTGACCATCGCCTTTTCGTACGTCGAGAAAGCGGCGCAGGGCTTCACGTCCCAGCCGGGGACGCCTTCCCGACCCATGCCACCGAACCACGGGCATCGGTCCGCGTTTATGACGTACTCGCCTTCCTTCGTCTCGGTCAGTGTGATCTCGATGTCGAAAAAGCGGTTGGCTAGCATGACGACATCGACTGTGTCCTTCATGCTCTTCACCCCGAGCTGCTCGCGCAGATCGCTACCCTGCTTCTCGCCGATCCGGCTCATGGCGAGCTTGCCTACCTTCTGGCCGTCGTAGCCGAGGTCGTCGGCGGCCCGGATCATCTCGTCCAGGATGACACCCGTCCCCGCCGACGCGGCCTTCCACTTGTACCATGTGGGACCAGGCAGCCCGAGCTTCATCGCCCAACGTGCCAGAAAGAGCGGGAGCTTCGGAAGACCGTAAACCTTTAGCCACTTCATAATAGAGAATCCTTTTCTCCGCTTGCTTCGACGGATCACCATTATACCCGTCCCACAGCTTCGACACTTCGAGATCATACCTGAGCCGAAGACGCGAGCTACAACTGAGAGCGACGTATTCGCAACGATAACAACCTGTCTCGTAACAGCAGAAATCGCTCATTTGGGGGATGTGCCGAAGCTCGCCTCTGGGCTAGGCTACCAACGGCAAGGCAAGAGAGAAGCGGGACCTCCCCACCCTGACAGGAAAGGAGGCTCCATTAAATTGCAAGCTGTGGAGGGAGACCCAGGCATGTACACTGCGGCGACCCGTCAGCGGGCTTGAGACCGGCGAAGATTGCCACTGGCGCCGCCGTGTCTCTCCGATCCTTATCCGCTCTTATCGTATCGGGTAGAGTGATTTATCATGCGTTGCGAGGGGTAGGGACGCCGGAGAGGCGGACCTCTGATCCCGATCCAGGCGACTGTGCAGGCGGTACCGGCGCCGAAGCCGGATGTGGGTAAGAGCGACGAAAGGATGAAGGAGTTGGCAGGCACGGATCCTTCGCAAGACCGCAACGGGCATGCAACGGACAACGCGTGGACTGGCTTGCGCGAGGGAGTGCCCGAAATACCGAAATTACGGTCGAGGACACACAAGGCCTTCGGCGCGATCGAGGTGGCGTACCACCAATTCGTTCCCGGCGAGATCGAAACCTTGCCCTTC
>JACCSM010000349.1 GCA_013698525.1 Rubrobacteraceae bacterium | reverse complement strand
TCGTAGAGCCCGCTCACCATGTTGAAGAACGTGGTCTTGCCGGCGCCGTTCGGACCGATCAGGCTGACAATGGACCGCTCGGGTATGTCGAAGTCCACGGAACTGACCGCGACGAGCCCGCCGAATGCCTTGATGATCCCTCGTGCCACCAGTATGTTGGTGTCGCCAGCGTCTCGTTGGGCGCGTCCGCTCTCCTCAGCCACAGGTCGAACCACTCATCGCGTCGCGGCCTCGGGTTCGTGCATCTCCTCCGCCCGCTGGCGGTTGGGGATTATCCCCTCCGGCCTCAGGAGCATCATGACGACGAGCAAGATGCCGAACAAGAAGAAGTTGTACTTGGGGACGTCCGCGTTGCTGAGGGCCGCGCTCCCGACCGCCTCTCCTATCGCGTGGATCCACTCGTTGATCTGGGGCAGGAGGTAGAAGTTGAGGCCCTGCAAGGCGACCGCGCCCAGGATTACGCCGTATATGCTTCCCATGCCGCCCAGGATGACCATGGAAAGGATCAGGATCGAGATATTGAAGGAGAAGCTCGTCGGAAAGATGTTCTTTATGAACGCCCCGTAGTAAGCGCCCGCCACGCCACCGAACACAGCCCCCATGGCGTAGGCCCAGAGCTTGGTCGTCACCGGGTTGATGCCCATCGCGGCGGCCGCCGTCTCGTCCTCGCGCACGGAGATCCAGGCCCGCCCGAGCCTGGAGTCCCTGAGGCGTATGTTCACGTAGACCGTGATGAGCACGAGGATCAGAATAGTGTAGTACCACGGGTTCAGGTCCAGCGTACCGAACCGCTGCCAGTCGCTCATGGACTCAGGCAGGAACGGGATGCCTGGCGAGTCTATGGCTTTGATGCCGATGGTGCCGTTGGTCAGGTTGAAGCCGCCGAGATCTCCGGCGTTCTGGAAGAAGCGCGGGATGATCTCCCCGAAGCCAAGGGTTACTATCGCCAGGTAATCCCCGCGCAGCCTGAGGGTCGGGGCGCCGATGATCATGCCGCACAGGCCGGTGAACGCCCCGGCGATTATCAGGATCAGCCAGAACGAGAGGTGTATGCCAAGGAGTTTGCCCCCGGTAAGGGAGGTCGCGGTCGAGCCGAAGGAGATGCTGACCTGCTGGAAGTGGGTCGAAGCGAGCCAGCCGACTACGTAGGCGCCAAGGGCGTAGAACGCTACGAAGCCAAGATCCAGGAGGCCGGCGAACCCGACCACGATGTTAAGGCCCAGGGCCAGCATGATGTACACAGCGACGATTATCACCGGGTACATCAAATTTACGTCCACCGTGTTCTCCAGGAAGGCGTTGATGGGCGGGAAAAGGAAGGCGACCACGATCAGGATCGCCGGGAGAGCGAACTTCCTGATCCGGGCCGCCATTATTCGCCCCCTCCCTGCACTGCCGAGCGGTCGCCCAACAGGCCGCGGGGCCGGAAGACGAGCACCAGGATCAGGACGCTGAAGATCACTATCGGCGTCCAACTGGTTCCTATGTACTGGTCGGACATCGCGCTGATGACCCCGATAAGGAGTCCGCCGACCACAGCCCCCGTGAGGTTCCCGATACCGCCCAGGACAGCCGCTGTGAACGCGTAGAGTCCCTGGGTGAAGCCCACGTTGAAGATGGTAATGCCGTTGAAGAGGCCGTACATCACGCCCGAAGCCCCGGCCAGGATGCCTCCAAGCAGGAACGTGATGGAGATGGTGCGGTTGACGTTGATGCCGACCATCGCGGCAGCCTCCTTGTCCTGGGCCACGGCCCGCATCGCCTTGCCCTGCTTTGTGCTGCCGATGAAGTAGGAGAGGGCGACGAGCAGCGGCACGGTAACAAGGACCACGAAGAGGTCCTTCCACCGGAAGATGATCGCGTCGCTCGGCAGGATGTTGGCGCTGGAGATGAGCTCCGGGAACGGCACCTGGATCGGTCCCTTCCACACGAGCCCCACGTTCTGCAGGATAAAGGACATGCCGATGGCGGTGATCAGGACAGCCAGCCGGGGGGCGTTGCGCAGGGGCTTGTACGCTACCCGCTCGATCCCGACGTTCAGGAGGCCGCAGGCTACCATCGCGACGAAGAGGGCTATCAGGACGCCAAGGATCCTAAGGGGCGCTCCCGAGTTGCTCGTGATGGGGGAGAAGAGTCCAAGGCCGAAGATCGTGCCCGAAAGCACGGTCAGGCCGACGAAGGAGCCGATCATGAAGTTGTCACCGTGGGCGAAGTTGATCAGCTCGATGATCCCGTACACGAGCGTGTAACCCAGTGCTACGAGCGCCAGGATCACGCCGTTGGTCAGACCGATGAGGAGCTGGGAGGTGAACTGCGCCGGTTCCTGAACCGCCTGCACCAGGAGCAAGACCAGCAGTAGCGCCGTGAGCGCTACCGCGATCCGGGAGCTCCAGGTCGAGGATTTTATGCCGTCGATCAGGACCGCCGAACGGGACTTGGTGGCCTCACCCGTCGTCATCTAATGCCCTCTCGTCGGCACGGGGGACCGGACAAGATCCGGTCCCCCGCTTGATAGTCGCTCCTGTCGACCCGCTACATCTCACCGGCATCGATGGTGCGCTGGTACTCGAACTCACCGTTCTCGACCCGCTGAACCGAGAGCTCCGTCAGGGTCGTGTCGCCGTCCTCGTCGAAGCTCCACGTGCCGAGGACGCCATTGTAGTCCTCGGTGGCGAAGATTTGCTTCAGCACCGTCTCGCGGGTGACCTCGCCATCCTTGGAGGCCCGCTCTATGGCGTCGAGCATCACGTTGGCCGCCTCGTAGGCGTAGGCGGTGTAGGGCTGGATATCATCGTCGTACCGGCTCTCGTATTCCTGAACAAACTGCTGACCCTCGTTGGAGAGCTCGCTCTCCGGCAGTCCTCCGAAGGTGATGTAGGCGCCCTCTGCAGCCTCTCCGCCCTGGGAGAGGAATTCGTCGAGGAAGATGCCGTCGGGACCGATAAAGAGGACATCGTCGTTGCTCATGCCGGCCCCGACCTTGTCCTTGACGAGCTGCGCAGCGTTGTTCTCTATGATGCCACCGAAGTAGATGGCGTCGGGATCTTCCTGGGCGATTTTGTTCATCACCGAACGGAAGTTGGCCGCGGTGGTGTCGACACCCTCACGGCCGATGACCTGTATACCGAGTTCTTCGACGCTCTTCTGGACCTGATCGGCGAGGCCCTTGCCGTAGGTCTCCTTATCGTCGAGGATGTAAACGGACTCGACGCCTTCCTCCTCCATGAGGAGGGCGCCAGCCTGGCCCTGCTCGTCGTCGGCCACGATCACGCGGGTGTAGTTGCGCTCGCCCGTCGGATAGTACTGCTCCGGCTCGTCTGGTTCGCCACCTGGCTTGGTCAGGCCGATGTAGGTGTTGGCCGGACTGATCATGCCGAGCCCCGCCTCGTTGAGGATGGGGATCTCTACCGCGGCGCAGCCGGAGTTGAAGGGGCCGATCCAGCCGACTATCTCCTCGTCCTGGGCCGCCGTTTGGGCATTCTCGGCGCATTTGGCCTCGTCCCACTGTCCGGCCTGGGCCGTGGAATCGTCCAGCGACTCGTACTCGATGCTCACGTCGCCGGCCTTGCCGCCACGCTCATCTATGGCCATCTCTATGGCGTTGACCATGGTGGTGGTCTGGAAGCGGTTCGCGCCCTGACGCGGCAGGTCACTGACTATCTTTACCGTCTGGCCTCCGCCGCCGCCCGCACCGCCCTGATCCCCGCCACCGCCACAACCGGCGACCAGGGCCGCTACCATGACCAGTGTCATAAGACTCATCATGGCCCGATGTAATCTCCTCAAGTTACCTCCTTGTAGCCGGATCATTCGCTGACCCGCCCGAGTAGAGTGCCGTAAAGACGATTGAGGCCAGCATTATGAGTATTCATGCTCCCTCTTGTCAAGCAAGCGCTCCTGCGAAATCTTGGGAGCTTTGTACATTGGTATAATGTCGCGGTTCTTCACGCCGGAGTGGCGGAATTGGTAGACGCGCCGGACTCAAAATCCGGTGGTGCGAAAGCACCGTGTCGGTTCGAGCCCGACCTCCGGTA
>JACCSM010000342.1 GCA_013698525.1 Rubrobacteraceae bacterium | reverse complement strand
CGAGACTACTGACGTTGGCGGGCTATCTGCGGAGAGGCAATTGCATCCGGGCGTAGGTACCCTCGCCGGGTTCGCTCTCGATGCCGAAGCTGCCGCCGTGCTGCTCGACGATAGCCTTTGTCAGGGTCAGGCCGGTGTGAGGCTGGCCTTCTTCGCCGTCTCCGGCGAGGTCGAAGGCTGCGTCTATGAGGGACTGCTCCGCGCCCGCGCCATCGTCGTCCACTTCGATCAGGAGCTCCGCGCCGTCCTCGGAGAGGCGGGAGCGCAACCCCAGGTGCCCGCCACGTTCCGGCAGCGCGTCGAGGGCGTTGCGTAGCAACTCGGCCAAAGCCTCCCGCAGCTTCAGCCGGTCCACGACAGCGTAGTCAACCTCGGGCGAGATCTCCAGGTCCAGGCTGACGGATCGGTCGGCGAACTCGTCTCCGTAGCGCATGAACACCCGGTAGACCAACTCGCGGATGTCGGTGCGCGAAAGATCCAGGTCCAGCGGGAAGCCAAACTCCGTCACCCGCGCCACCGCCTGCGAGAGCCCTTCGAGCTGCGAGACAAGCTCGCGCCGCTCTTCTTCCGTGGCGCCGTCCGCCGTCTCGGCGTTGCCCAGCCGCGTAATCCTCGTGCGTAGTTGCGAGACCAGCCGGTGCAGCGTGACCCGTGAGGGAGCGTCGCGCCAAGCCAAACCGTTGCCTTCTGCTCCGTCCTGGTCCGCTGAGGAGCTTCCCATCTGCTCCCGCCGGCCGATGGTCTCCACCATGCGGTTGAACGCCGCGCTCACCGCGCCAATCTCATCGGCTCGTTCGGCGTCCAGGTGCCGATTCAGGTCGCCCTTCCCCACGTCTTCGAGGGCTTGTTCCAACTCCCTCAAGGGCCGGAACAGGTCGGAGGTGAGATATGCCGCCAGGAGTAGCATCAGCGAGATGGTGCCGAAGGCGGCCACGATCAGGACTAGCTGGGCCGTCCGGCGGGCGTCCTCCGCCCGCGCCCGCACCTCGTCGCGCCGCTCCCGGTCAGAGGCGACCGCTTGCCCGGTGGAGGCCACGAAGTTCTCGAAGTCCGCCTCCTCTATCTTGCCGTCGGCGAGATCCGCAGCCTCGTTCCGGCGACCGCTATCTAGCAAATCGAAGAACTTCCTGGCGTCTGCGACGAGCGTGTCGTAATCCTCGCGCACTTCGCGCACCTGGCGCTTCTCTTCGTCCGTCTCCGCCAGATTCGCCCACATCTCGAAGTCCCTATCGGCCGGCTCCAGAGCCTGCTCGAACTCCTGCCGCGCATCAGAGTCGTTCTCCCCGAGAGCGTCCGACACCTCCTTGAATGCCTCGAAGGTGATCGCCCGGATACGCTGCGCCTGGAGGCTGCGCAGGTAGTGGCCCTGGAGGTCTTCGTTCGACGTCTCCCACCGCAGCGTCGCCCAGATCGAAACCCCGGCGACCACGAGGCCAAGCAAGGCCAGGGTCCCAAACGTCACGAACAGCTTGCGCCTGAGGTTCATGCGGCCTCCTTTGTCACAGGGCCAGCCCGACCCATTGCCAGTAACCGTAGTAGAAGATCACGATCAAGGCTACATGCACCGGCAACAACACCGCGCTGAGGCGCAGGAGGTCCGCCGGCTCGAAGGTCTCCGCGCCACCCTCCTGGAACATCAAGAGGGCCTTTGAACTGACGGGGAAGGTCTGACAGTAGTCCATCCCGGCGGTGCTTATGAACAGGACGGCCATCGGGTCGAGGTTCAGGCTGTTTCCCCAAAGACTTCGGCATCCTGGGATGGGTAATACTGATCTACCTCGGCCTGACGATCCTCGGCGGCATAGTCTCCTTCTTCGATGAATACCTCTCCGCGTGGGTCGGGGAGAGCTTCTTGGTCTCCCTGAGAACGAGCTTCTTCCGTCACCTCCACAGCCTCTCTTTGGGCTTCTTCGACAAAGAGCGGCTCGGCGACATACTCAGCCGAATCTCAGACGACGTGGACGCAATTGAAGAACTCGTGCTCGAAGGCATGACCTCGGCTCTCTCGTATGCCTTCCAGCTCTTGTTCTTCGTGGGCGCGCTTTTCTATTTGCAGTGGAAGCTAGCCCTGATCTCCTTGTTCGTCATACCGCTTTTCTGGATCGCGGCCCGGTATTTTTCGCAGAAGATCAAACAAGCCTCCCGCGAGGAACGCCGCCGCACCGGCTCCATCGGGGCGGTTGCCGAGGAGAGCCTCTCCAACGCCGCGCTAGTGCAAGCATACGGTCGCCAGGAAGACGAGGTCACGCGCTTTCACAAAGAGAACGAGGGTAGCTTCGTGGCCCAGATAGCCGCGACCCGCCTCGGCGCCGTGTTCTCCCCGCTGGTCAACCTCATAGAACTGGCTGGCGTGATGGTGGTGATCGCCTTCGGCGCCTGGGAACTATCCCAGGGACGCATCTCCGTCGGCGGATTGCTGGTCTTCCTGGTCTACTTGAGCCAACTCTACCGTCCCATCCGGGGCCTGAGCCGTCTACTCAACACCGTGTATGCGGCCTCGGCGAGCGCGGAGAGGATCATCGAGTTCCTCGACCGGGAGCCCGCGGTCAAGGAACATGCCTGGGCGCGTCCGCTGCCTCCCGTCCGGGGCATCGTCGAACTAGACGGCGTCTCTCTCCGTTATCCGGGGACCAGGGAGCGCGCCCTCGACAATGTTTCTTTACGGGTTTGGCATGGGGAGACGCTCGCGCTCCTCGGGCCAAGCGGGTCCGGGAAGTCCACGATAGCGAAGCTGCTCCTGCGCTTTCTGGACCCCGACGATGGCGCGGTGCGCCTCGACGGCCACGACCTGCGCGACCTCACGCTCCGTTCCTTGCGCGAGAACGTCGCCGTTCTCTTTCAGGAGACGCTCCTCTTCGACGGCAGCGTTCGGGAGAATATCGCCTACGGTCGGCCCGGCGCGACCGAGGAGGAAATCGTATCCGCTGCGAAGACCGCCGACGCCAACGAGTTCATAGAGCAATTATCCGAAGGGTACGACACCCGGATCGGACAAAAAGGGCGGCTCCTCTCCGGCGGCCAGCGCCAGCGCATCGCCATGGCGCGGGC
>JACCSM010000268.1 GCA_013698525.1 Rubrobacteraceae bacterium | reverse complement strand
GCGATACGCATGCTCGAAAGCCGCGACGTGGCACCGATCTCCGCAGCCTTCAGCGACCTGGGGTGGAACAAGCCCCTCTCGCAATACGAGATCTACCTTTCGGAACAACAAAAGGGGATTCGCACGGTCTTCGTCGCCTTTGTCGGGGGAGACTTCGCCGGGTACGTGACCATCAACTGGAGCCCGAGCTACCCGCCTTACCGTGCCGGGGGAATACCGGAGATACAAGACTTCAACGTGCTGCCGCGCTTCAGGCGGCAAGGCATCGGCACCAACCTGATGGACCAGGCGGAGCAGAAGATCTCGGAACGCTCCTGTGTCGCAGGCATCGGAGTTGGCATGCCGCCCGACTACGGAGCGGCGCAACGCCTTTACGTACTCCGCGGCTACGTGCCTGATGGAAAGGGCCTGACACGCGACGGCCGTCCCGTGAGGCAGGGAGACGAGATTGCCGTCAATGACGGACTCGTTCTCTACCTGACAAAAACTCTGACCGAGGGGGCTTCGCCAGAGCGGTCGCCGTACCTGTGAGCCCCGTGATGGCCAGAAACCGGGGAATCCGTACTCTCACCTCTCCCTTCTAAAGTGGTTTAACCTGCCTCCTCGGCGAAGCACCTCCTGTGGATAACTCACAGAACCCCACTACTAAAGCCAAAAACTACGGGCCACGATCCACACGATTTGTCCCTACTGCCCTCTGTCAGAGTTACACTTGACCCTAAGATCAAATTAAACCTGACAATGAGGTAAAGCATCGAAAAATACTTTCAGAAAGCCTAGCGTAGCCTGTGAGAGCGTGCTAGGGTTGGAGCCATGAGAGAAGACATGCAGTACATAAGCGGAGTTTTGGACGAGCTGGAGGCGATCGTTCAGGATGCATCCGGCGTACCGATGAGCAAAGGTCGGGCCGTCGTCGATCGGTCTGATCTGCTTGTGATGCTGGACGAGCTAAGGGGATCGTTGCCCCCTGAGCTGGCTGAGGCCGAGTCGCTTCGCCGGGAATGCGGGGCCACAGTCGCTGCGGCCGAGGAGGAGGCCCAGCGCATAGTCGAGGAAGCCCACCATCATGCTAACGCGATGGTCCCCGAGACGGAGCTCCACCGGCGAACGCAGCGTAGGGCAGGAGAGATCATAGACGGGGCTGAACGCTACGCCGAAGAGGTCTCCGGCGGCTCCGAGGTGTATCGGGACCGCGTCATGGGACAGTTGGAGAACTGGTTCCAGGACTCGCTCATCTCGGTGGAGGAGTCCAGGCAGGAGTTGGGCGGCGTCCCCGTGCGCAGGCCCGCGCCCCAGCCTGAGGTCGTCGAGGAGAAGGCCGACGGCCAGGGATGGCAGGCGAGCTCGGCCTAGAGTTGCAAAGAGGTCGTGACCTCTTTGCAAGCATTTCAACTGGTCTGTACATCAGCATTTCAGCTTGGTTTCGCCAAAACCTGATGCTTGTAGCCGCGGTTCGCTTTGCTAACCGCTATTAGCGCTCTTCCTGCCTGGTCATAAGTTCGCCCAGGGCTTCGAGCCTGGCATTCAGGCCGTCGAGAGAAGCGTTGAGGTCGTTCGCCCGGGCTGGATTCTCGCTGTCTATGGAGATCCTGACGACCTTCGCCCTGAGGTCTTGAAGCTCCTGGTATGTACCGGAGATCTCTGTATCTGCGGCGTTGATTCTGTCTTCGAGATCGCGCAGGTTCTCCTGCCTTGCGGAGGTCGGTGCGGCAGAGCCCGTGTCCCGGCTGAGGTCCCGTGCGACTTCGGCGGCCTTCTCCCTACCCTGGGCCACGTCCACTAGCCGATCCGCCGCCGCGTGCAGCCGTGGGATCACATCGTCGAGGACCGCCCTGGTTACGTCGTCTGAGGTCTCGATGGCGGCGACGACCTTGCGGTAGACGTCGAGGGCTGCCTCCACCTTCTGGCGGGTCTCTCCGCGTGGGAGCCAGCGGGCGCGGCGCTCGGGAGAGACGTCACTGCCCTCTCCGGCGTTCGGCGATGCCTTCGGAACCGTATCTCCCCCGAGGACCTTGCGCTGGAAGATGGGGTCTCTCGCGGCCAGGAAGGCCAGAGAGGCGTAGGTTACCAGGGTCAGTGGCAGCAACCACCACGCCAGGGTGGTCACGAAGATGCCGGCCCCGATCACGAGGATCATAACGTTGATCGGACGCAGCGCCGCGGCCCGCAGCATCCGGTTTCGCCCACCGGGCGAGAGGGGAGCACTCCCCCGGCTCACCGGAGGGTCAGACCTGGGGTTACGGCCTTCAGTCACCGTGATCCGTCGGGGTGATCAGACGCACCCCTCCTCCGACCTCGAGCGCGAGCGCGTGGGCGGCGCTGCCTTTGTTTATGGCGAGGCTCAGACGCCAGTGGGAGTCGGGGACGAGCACCAACTCTCCCGCCTTGGCCGACCCGAACGTCTCAACGTATCGAACCGACATCTCGCCGTCACCGGCGTCTACTCTCAGGCCGTCACCATACTCCAGCCCCGGCTCTTCCTGCATGACGGAGAGCCTTGCGTTGCCGAAGCGGTCGATGGAGATGATGTGGGCGACTAAACCTTCTCCCTCGTCTACGAGCGTGCTCGCCGGGCTGAGACGCATCATTGAAGAAGGGTCCACGGGCTCCCCGAAGTCCGAGAGCCCAACTCCGGCAGCAAGATGCGCCGCCACAGGGGCGAAGACGTCGCGGCCGTGAAAGGTGTTTGAGACAGGATGCAGGTGGAAGCGCTCTTCGGTAAGTGCACAGGCGCCCAAGATACCACCCAGAGACTCAGCCGCCGAAACGAGCAACCCGTTGTCAGGACCGACCAGCAGGGCACCGCTCTCCGTACGTAGAGCGAGCCCCCGGCGCTCCGTGCCGACTCCTGGATCTACCACCGCCAGGTAAACTGTGTCGGCAGGCATGTAGCGGGTGGCGTGCTGCAGGATCTCAGCCCCCGTCGCGACGCCGAAGCCAGGTACCTCGTGCGTCAGGTCGACGATGGACACACCGGGTGCGATCCTCAGCATCACTCCCTTGCACGTACCAGCGAAGTCGTCGGTTAGACCGAAGTCGGACAGAAAGCAAACTGGCCTCATACCATTAGTATAAAGCTCACCCGCATAGCCCGCGGCAACGATCCTCCTCGCCGCCCGTGCCCAATCTGCTGGAGCCTACACCAGGCTCTCACCGATACCAATGGATACATCTCGACCTTAAACTTACTTAACCTTCAACTGACGGTTCACGAATGTCCTGTAGCAGATTAAGATTTTGGTCGAGGCTCAATATCTTGTGTCTGTATGTAATGGATTGCGAACATATCGTGCCTGATGGTATGTGGTATACATTTTCCGGCTCAGGTAAAGGGATTGCAGGAGGTTGCGGGACGTGTAGGGGGGTGCTAATTTCTGTCCGGGTGATTCCCGCCTACCCGGGGGCTCGGTTTAAAGCTTGGGTCTAGGCGTGGGATCGCGACGGGCTTTATCGGCGGGGAGGGGTGATGAAGTCCGGCTAGAGGCTCCCGATGGGGAGGAGCCTATCGTAGCGTCCCGGCAGCGCTGCCGGGACGCCTTTTTGCGCATATCAGCAAGTCAGCACGCTCCAGCCTTCGGCTTCCGCTCGTCAGCACCCCAGCAAATGCCTTGGCCAGCGAGACTCCCACACACAGTAAGGCTCCGTGGTTAACGAAGCGGGGCCTTATTCACCGCACAATACGACCAACGTGAGCCGCTCCCCAACAATGTTGACAAGCTGAAATGCTGAAATTACTCGAACATTTTTGTGGCGCTGCTGGTGTATGCGGTCAGCCAGTGGAGGTCATCTTCCGTAAAAGGTTCGGTAGAGGTTCGGGTCGCGTATACGACGCCCAGGGCGTGCTCGTCGTGGAGGATCGGGACTGCCAAGGAGTTTGTCCAGCGGGCGTTCGTGCGCGCCTGAGGCAGGCGTCGGGGGCCGGTCACGGTCAGGGTGGGGTGGGTGGTCTTGACCACCAGGTCTATCACGCTCCGGTCCGAGGCGGTGAGATCCCGGTACGAGTATTCCCCGAGAGGCGTGAGGTCAGGGACCCTGATCAAGCCGACCCTGTCGGCCTTGAGCTCGCGCCGTATTATCTCGGCTATCTGATTGGGCGGAGCATCGGGGTCGAGGTTTTTTGGCATCGAGGGACGGAACACGAGCTGCGAGGAGAGGATAAAGTTCACGCTGGTCCCTGCCACTATGCCGAGTAGATTGAACAGCGCGTAGTACGGAAAGTCGTCCGAGGCATACTTCACGAGTGGGTACCAGACGGCGAAGTTCGCCCCGATGCCCATGACGGCTACCGGGTAGGCCAGGACGCCGCGCAGGAAGAAGTGGATCCTGCTCGAGTGCCTGATGTCACGCCAGGTGAATGCGTTGTTGAGGAGGAAGTTGCTGAGGATGGAGAGACCGACCGCGAACATCCAGGCTATGACCTTGTTGGCGTCGAAGTACTCGGCGAGCACGATGAGGGTAACCATGTTGACCAGCACGCCGGAAGCCCCGACGAGGGCGAACTTCCAGAAGCGCCCCGCCGAAGGCACGTAGCAGAACAGGCTCAGTATGTGAGTCAGGTACTCGAAGCCCTGGCGCACCGTCGCCTTGGATACCCCAGCATGGCGGGCCTGGAACTCGAAAGACGTTTCGAGTACCTTGAGCTCGGGTGCGCACACGAGTATCTCAAGCAGCACCTTGAACCCCGTAGGTCTGAACTGGATGCCTGAGATCGCCTGGTTCCTTATGAGGAAGAAGCCTGCCATCGGGTCACTCGTCTTGCGGGCCTCCTTGAAGACGATCCTGGCCAGGTATTTACTTCCCACGGACACGGCCCGCCGCATTCTGCCAGAGAGACCCGCGTAGCTGCCGCCCGGGCCGGAGCGGCTCGCCACAACGACGTCGGCATCGGAGCGGCGTGCGATCTCCAGCATCTCGCTCACCTTCTCGGGAGGGTGCTGCAAGTCTGCGTCCATCACGCAGATGTACTCGCTCACGCCCGAGAACAGCTCCATACCCGTCGTCACGGCCGTCGAGAGGCCACCGTACCGCTCTGCCCCCTCCCTGCGCACCAGGTGGATGCGTCCGTCCTGTTCGGCGAGGACCTGGATTACCTCCGGCGTTTCGTCCGTGGAGTCATCCACGAAGACCACCCGATAATCCAGGTCCGAAAGGCTCTCGCGCAACTCGTGCACGAGCTTCGGGACGTTGTCGGCCTCATTGCGCGTCGGCACGACGAGGGTAAGGAGCACCTTCTCCGGGCTCCTCCAGCGTTCCGGACCGCCGGTAACCGCTTGCTTCTCTGCTTTCATGGCCGCTCTAGGCTAGCATATCGGGTGAACCTGCCCAAATATGGGATAAGCTGACCGTAAAGGCTCCCAACGGAGGTACGTAAAGTGCAAAGCAGCAATCTGGAACGCGCGCACGTCAGGGTCTCAGGCCAGGTGCAGGGAGTCTTCTTCCGGGACTCGGCCCGGCAGAAGGCCGAAGAACTCGGCCTGGCGGGATGGGTGAAGAACATGCCTGACGGGCAGGTCGAAGCCTTGTTCGAAGGTCCTTCTGAGAGGGTCAGGGAGATGGTCCGCTGGTGCGAAGAAGGCCCTCAGCATGCCTCGGTCGAGAACGTGGATACGGACTTCGAGAGATCCAGCGGAGACCTCGAAGGCTTCGAGGTACGTTGAACCCCGCCCCACCTGCCGAAATCCCCGCGGAACTGCGACTGCTTCTCGACACAGAAGGCGTCGAGATAGTAGGTAGCAGGGCTATAGATCACGGCACCCAGTACGACCTGGCCCGCGACGATGAGACCGCGAAGCTGAACGTCTATCATACGGGTAAGCTCTCTGCCGGAGGTAGAGCTTCAGGGTTGCGGGACTTTCTGGACGGCTGGCGCACGTCGCAGGCGAAGGCTGGTGGTACACGGGCTTCGACATCCCGCATGGGAGGGAGACCCGTTCTCGACGCTACGCCGAGGCTCGGCATCGACGAGGCCGGGAAGGGCGACTACTTCGGTCCACTGGTCGTTGCCGGGGTCCGTATAACACACGCAGAGACGGCGAGAAAGCTGCAGGAGATAGGGGTCAGAGATTCAAAGGAGATCAGGGTCTCGGGCATCCGCCGGATCTCAGATCGCATCCTCGAAACCGTAGGCCGGAACAACGTCCACGTCATATCGCTTTCACCCCGAAAGTACGAGTCCCGTCGAAGCGCCGCCGGAAACGTCAACAGGCTGCTCGGCGAGCTCGACGCCACGATCATGGGTGAACTTATTAGCGAGGTTGAAGTGGTAGTGGTAGACGAGTTTGCCAAATCCACCCGCTCTTATCTAGAGCCGTTCGTGCCCGGAAGCGTGCGGCTCGAGGTACGCACGCGGGCTGAGGACGACGCGGCAGTAGCGGCTGCGTCCATAATGGCGCGGGCGCGGCAACTCGAGGAGATCAACCGTCTCTCGGAGCGGATTGGGTTCGGTTTGCCGCTTGGAGCGACGCACGTTGTGGAGGCCGGTCGGCGGGTGGTCGGAGAACTCGGGGAGGAGGGTCTTGCGGAGGTTGCGAAGATCCACTTCGCCACCACGCGTCGGGTGCTAGAGACGGCCGAACAGAGTGATGGAGGTGACCCTTGATAGATCTTCGCAGCGACACCGTGACCCGTCCAACGGAGGGCATGCGGCGGGTGATGCTCGAGGCGCCGGTCGGGGACGACGTGTTCGGTGAGGATCCGGCGGTAAACCGGCTCGAGGAGTACGTGGCTGACCTGCTCGGCAAGGAGGCGGCGCTCTACGCCCCTTCCGGGACGATGACCAACCAGATCGGGGTCCACGTCAACACGAACCGGGGGGAGGAGGTGCTCTTGCACGAAGGTTCCCACATCTTTGTCTACGAGGCCGGTGCCCCAGCGATGCTCTCGGGCGTCCAGCTCCGCACCCTTGCCGGCGAGGCCGGCGTCCTCGACTCGGAGACCGTACGCGCCGCCGTCAGGCCCGAGGACGTCCACTTCCCGCGCTCGAGGCTGCTCTGCCTGGAGAACACCCACAACACCTCGGGGGGCAAGATCTTCCCGCTGGAGGACTTCGCGACTGTCGCCGCGACGGCGACAGAGCTCGGCCTGAAGGTCCACCTCGACGGGGCCAGGCTCTTCAACGCGCAGGCTGCGACCGGTATACCGGCCAGAGAATGGTGCGCGCACGCCGACACGGTCTCCGTGTGCTCCTCAAAGGGTCTCGGAGCACCGGTCGGGTCCCTGCTCGCCGGGGACGAGGAGACCATCATGGAGGCACGTCGGGCGCGCAAGGCCTTCGGGGGTGGTATGCGGCAGGCCGGCATCATCGCCGCGGCCTCCCTCTACGCTTTCGAGAACCACGTAGACAGGTTAGCTGAGGATCACGACCACGCCCGCAACCTCGCCTCGGGGCTGAGGGAGGCTGGCTACGACGTCCGGGAACCGGAGACCAACCTCGTCCTCGTCGCTGTCGACGACCCTTCCGAGTTCCTGCAGGCTCTCGCCCGCGAAGGCGTACTCGCCACACCTGGCAGACCCGGCTACGTCCGCTTCTGCACGCACCTCGACGCGTGTGACGTTTTGGGAACTGGGGAGGGGATACAGCGAGTCGTTGCGGCTTGCCTACGAGCTTCGGAGCCAATCTCACCTATCAGAGGGTGAGCTCAGCCGGTACGAGTTGATGCGGATCGACTGACCACAGACCAATGTCTGCAACCCTTACCGTTCGTGGGCGGCGGGGACCTGCCGATGCGATAGAGCTAGAGGCGATCCCGATGGTAGCGGATGAAGCGCATGTACTTCTTCCAGTCCCAGTAGCTGCCCGGGTCGGTATGGCAATTGACCCCGCCGCCGGAGCCGGGACAGCCGGGTACTTGATCGTGGCCGATTATGTGCTCGCGGTCTATAAGGATCTTGTACTTCTTGCAGTACCACGCCGAGAGCCTCGCCGAAGCGTGGTACATCTCATCGGTGAACGAGTCGGGGTAGTTTATGTAACCCGCGTGCTCGATGCCGATGCTGTACGTGTTGGTGTCCCACAAACCGGCGTGCCAGGCGATGTCCTCGTCGCGCACACACTGCGCCACCTGGCCTTTCCTGCTGACGACGTAGTGTGCCGACGCCTGGGCGGCGCAATTCTCGAACCAGCTTATGGTCCCGGAGTAGGAACCCTGTGCGACGTGGATAACGATCTTGTTATCGTAGGAGGTCTCCCGGTTGGAGTCGGTGTAGTTGCATGAGGCGGCCGGATGCCACACGGCCCGTGGGTAGTTGGTGGCGCCGCTCTGGGTAGTGTAGACCTGAGATACTTCGACGTCTTGTGGCGAGAGCTTAAGGCGCTCGCCGGTCGAGATGGTCAGTGAGGCTCCGCTCCTGAGCACACCGTAGATCTGGCTGGCGTACAGTTCCGTGCCCGCGTACTTGGTGAGCGCCTCCTGCCAGCGATTCAGGCTCTTCGGCTTGGGCTTTCCGACAAGGTCTGAAAGGAAAGCTGCGCCGCCCTCGATGTTGGCAGAGCGATCATTCTTGAGTCGAGCTTTGGAGAGACCAGTTAGCTTCGCCGCCTTGCCTAGAGTGTTCCTGGACGGGTTTTGGGTGAGCTGCATGATCCCGTAGTCGCCGCGGCCTTCGAGATCTCCCTTCCGGTAGGCGCTGGCGGATGGCGGCGGCATCTCCCAGAGGGTGTTGTAGTAGCCCATCGCCAGGAGCAACTCGACAGGAACCTCGTACTTTCTGGCGGCGGCCGCGAACTGTGCCTCCAGAGAAGATCCTGTCTGTGCCACAACCCTGCCGCCCGCCGTTCCGAGCAGGGAGGCGCCTGCAAGTCCTGCTCCGCCCAATCTCAGGAAATCCCGGCGGTTCATAGTCGTGGACCGATCCTCAGAATGCATGTACCCCTCCATTTGCACTGTCTCCGGTGCTCTAAGGTGTTTCGCGCACCTCTCTTGGCGCCTTGGTAGCGCCCCGGGCCCCTATGCTCGCATCGGAGCCTGCCTTCCCAATTGTGCGGTCAAACCCAAGGTCGGCAAGACCTAAGCTCGAAGCGCAGCGTTTCCCTCCAGAGAAAGCCTTGTCTCTACGGCCGCCATTATAGGGCAAGTCCGGTGAGATTTTACTGAACTCAGCATGAATCTTCACCGCTCTAGATCTTTTCGCAGAGATCAGTACAAGGTGCGCTCGAGCGTGCAGGCCTGTATCATGTATTTCGTGACGAGGATCTCTCTACCCGGGACCTTGCCAGAGCGCGTCGTCCCGGCGCTTGTGCTCACTTGCCTGCTCTTATGTGTCTCCGGTGAAGCAAAAGCGGCGAGTGGATCGTACATAGATTTCGGCTCCTACGATACTCACAGAGCCCTTGCGGCAGGGACCGAGAGAGGGGTTACGTTCAAGAACGGTGCGGCCCGGCTCGCCCGCGGGAGGACTAAGGGCACGCTGACCTCCCGGGTATACGACTCGGCTCACAAGGATACTTTCATCCCTTCTTGGAACGCGCGCACGCCTTCCGGTACCTGGTTGCGGATCGAGATGAGGGTGCGCTCGGGCGGGAGCTGGACCCGCTGGTGGGACATGGGCGTGTGGGCCGAAGGAACGGGTACCATGAAGCGCCACGGCGTGGACGGCCAGAGAGCTGGAGACTGGCGGGTCCTGACGGACACGCTCCAGAGCATCGGTCCCGTGTTCGCTGACGCCTACCAGTATCGTCTCACCCTTCTTTCGAAGAGAACGGGAAGTACACCGAGCGTCAGGGCGATCTACGTAACAACCTCCAACTCTTACCGCGACGGGGACGTTCTCCTCGAGGCTAATGAGAGCCTGTGGGGCGACGACCTCTCTGTGCCTGCCCGGTCGCAGATGATCTACCCGAACGGCGGCGAGGTGTGGTGCAGCCCGACGTCTCTCTCCATGGTTATGGCCTACTGGGCGAACAAGATGGGCAGGCGGGGCCTCGACCAGGAGGTTCCCACCGTGGCGCGCGGCACCTACGATTACGTCTACCGCGGGAACGGTAACTGGCCTTTCAACACAGCCTACGCTGCCTCTAACGGGCTAAAGGCCTCGGTCAACCGCTTCTCCTCGCTCGGACAGGTCGAGCGGTGGATCGCGAAAGGGGTGCCTGTCATCGCGAGCATTTCTTGGGAGAGGGGAGGGCTGACAGGCGCGCCCCTCCCGGCGAGCTCGGGCCACCTACTCGTGATCCGAGGCTTCACCGAAGCAGGGAACGTGATCGTCAACGATCCCGCAGCCGGCACTAATTCGGGCGTTAGGCGAATCTACCAACGCGACGAGCTCCACAGGGCGTGGTTCGAGTCTGGCTCGGGCGGCGTGGCGTACATCGTGCGCCCTGAGAGCTGGTCCGTCCCTGACCGCACCTACGCCCGCGGGAGCTGGTAGTTGTCGGGGATATGAGAGAAAGAGGGCACCATCGAGCGTTGAAGCCGGTCGAGGTCGCCCTTGTCCCCGCAACAAGCTTGGCCCAGCCCCTGATGGTCCTAGAGGAAGCCCTCAGGGACGGAGAGCCCTTACCCGCGGATTTTGCCGAAAGTCTGCGCAGGGCCGTCGAAGCCAGAGACGCAGAGGTACTGGCCGCCAAGGCGGAGGACCACATACTAGGCGTAGCCGCCATCGCCTACCGCCTCAACGTCTCCGCTGGAGGCCTGTTCGCCAGCATCGAAGACCTCTACGTGCGACCGGAAACCAGACTCCAGGGCATCGGCCGCGCCCTTCTTGAAGCTGCGCATGAACGTTGCGCGGAGCGCGGCATCTCTTACGTTGAAGCACAGATCGAAGATGACGAAGCCGAAGCGTTCTACGCCGCCCTCGGCTACGAGCCCGAGACAGCCGTAAGAGTCCTCTCAGGCACCCTACCCATCAGCGGCAGAAGAACAAAAAGCTGACGGCTGATACCTGAAAGCTGTAGCCTCTACTCGAACTCAAACACCTGGTACACCGAGATCTCACGGAACCCCAGGTCTTCGTAGAACTTGCGGCCGCGCGCGTTGGCGGCCGCGACCTGGAGTGAGATACCGTCTGCGCCTCTCTCCTGCGCCCAGGACTGGACACTTTGGAGGAGGGCGCGACCCATACCGCGGTTACGGTACTCGGGTTCGACGAAGACGTCATCCACGGAGGCCCACATCTTCGGGAGGAAGGTCGGGGAGCCCTGGCGCAGCTCACCCGAGATAAAGCCCACCGTCCGGTCTCCTGCCGCAGCCACGAAGAGGAACGAGTAGCCGCTGTTCGCCACGTCGGCCAGAAAGCGTCGCATCGTCTTCTCGGCTCCGGGTGAGGTCTCGTAGACCCGGTCGTGGGCCGTATGTTCCTCGGCGCTCTGCATCCACAGCCTTGCAGCCTCGGCCGCGTCATCCTTGTGTCCCGGCCTTATGATGAAGTCAGCACTCACAGACCAATGCTAACCCATGCGCCGCGGTCCGCAGGGGACGGGGGTGGGGTATGATCCGGAAAAACCGGAGAGGAGTCGGGTACGGAGCGTAAGGTGGACAGGTTCTGGGAGGTGGATGCGGCCCGCGGCGTCGCCATCACCATGATGATCGTCTACCACTTCACCTACGACTTGGATACCCTCGGAGGCTATGACATCCAGTCCACTTCGGGGCACTGGGATCTCTTCGCCGACGTTACGGCAGGCCTGTTTCTGTTCCTCCTCGGCGTCTCGCTCGCCATAAGCCGGGCGAGGACCAGCATGACGGGGTGGAGGCTCTTCGGCAAATACCTGGCGAGAGGCTTGAGGATCCTCGCGTACGGGATGGTCTTGACCGTCGTCTTCCTGGCCTTAGGGATGGGCGTCGTGGCGTTCGGCATACTGCACCTGATCGGGGTCTCCATAATCCTCGCCTACCCTTTCCTGGGGCTCCGGTTCACCAACCTCGTGCTCGGCACCCTCATATTCGCCGCCGGTCAGTACACAATGGCCCAGGACCCCTACTCACAGAGCTTCTGGCTCCTGCCATTCGGTGTCGTACCAGAGGGTGTGATGATGCCGGATTACAGGCCCTTGTTACCCTGGTTCGGCGTCGTCCTGATCGGGCTGTTCTTCGGGAACGTGGTGTACGGCGATGGTAGGGGGACCGCGGTTCTGAAGGACAAGGCCCCTGTACTGGCGAGACCGCTGCTTCCCCTGGGTAGATACTCGCTGTTTGTCTACCTGATCCACCAACCCATCATCGTCGCTCTGCTCGTCGCATCGGGCATCGTGGACCTGAACTTGTTGTAGAGCTCCAGGGTTCCTGGTTTCTTATTCGCGGCGCAACCGTTACAGTTAGCGGCATCGTTCCTGAGGAGATGGGGAGGTGGCCTGGAGAAGATCACATCGCAGTAGATGACCAGTAGGCTCGATGGGATCGTCTGAGCTTGCGGGACAGAGAGAAATAAGAGCGCCAGGACTCTCGCGGAAAGGTGCGGGAGTCGACGAGGAAGACGTTCATCGAAGCATTCGGCGGGTACGTCTCGGCTTCGGGCAGTCGTCAGGGCGGTGACAAATCCCGGCGGTGACGCCGGGGACAAAGCATCGTCTTAGCCCGGGCACAGAGCGAGCGGCTCTGTGTCCTTTCTCTGCCCTCCTTGATCTCATCACCGGACGAACAGGGAGGTAAGTGCATGTGCGGCATAGTGGGCTACGCCGGTAAAGAGCGATGTGTAGAGGTCCTCATGAAGGGTCTTGGGCACCTCGAGTATCGTGGTTACGATTCGGCGGGGCTGGCCCTTCAGAGGGACGGCCGGATAGAACGGATAACAGAGGTTGGGCAACTCGAGAACCTCACGCGCACCCTTGCCGGGCGCAACGGTGACCTCTCCCTGGTGCGGACCGGTGTGGGACACACCCGCTGGGCGACGCACGGGCGTCCCAGCGAGGAGAACGCGCACCCTCATCTCGGTGGAGATGGGCGTGTCGCCGTCGTGCACAACGGCATCATAGAGAACTTCTCGGAGCTCAAGGAGGAGTTGGAGGGGAGGGGAGTATCATTCCGTTCCGAGACGGACACGGAGGTGATGGCGCACCTGATCGCCGAGAGGGTCGAGGCCGGGGAGTCCTTGCGATTGGCGCTCGTCGGGGTGCTTCAGCGGCTCGAGGGTTCCTTCGCCGTCGCCGCTGTCAGTGTGGATGAGCCCGGTAAGGTCGTCGCGGCCCGCCGCCAGAGCCCGCTTGTCATCGGGCTCGGGGAAGGTGAGAACTTCCTGGCGAGCGCGGTGCAGGCGCTGCTCGGAGAGACCAACGAGTTCATCCTCGTCGAGAACGGTGAGATCGTCGAGATAGCCGATTCCTCGGTGGAGGTGTTCACCTCTTCGGGAGAGCCTGTCGAGCGTGAGTCCTTCGAGGTGGAATGGGACGCCGAGGCCGTCGAGCTGGGCGGCTACGACGACTACATGCTCAAGGAGATCCACGAGCAGCCCGCCGCCCTCGGCTCGACCCTTCTCGGCCGCATCGACACAGGTGGCGTCGTCGACCTCTCCGAGGTAGGGCTCGACCTCTCTGAGATAGACCGGGTTGTGGTCGTCGCCTGTGGCACGGCCTACCATGCCGGCCTGCTGGGCAAACACGCCATAGAGAAGCTCGCCAGGTTACCCGTCGAGGTCGTGATCGCCAGCGAGTATCGTTACGCGGATCCTATTGGGGACTCTCGTACGCTGGTCGTTGCCATAAGCCAGAGTGGGGAGACAACAGATACTCTTGCGGCCGTTCAGGCGGCGCGGAGCTTCGGGGCCAGGGTGCTTGCGGTTACCAACACCAAAGGGTCGCTCATCACCCGAGAGGCCGACGCGGTCTTGCTCACCAGGGCGGGGCCCGAGATCTGCGTGGCCTCCACCAAAGCCTTCGTCGCCCAGGTCGCCGTCCTAGAACTGCTGGCGCTGGCGCTTGCCGGCAGTCGCGGGGTCATTCCGGATAGGGAGTTGCGGGAGATCGGACGCGGCCTCAGGCTGGCGCCTGAGAAGGTCGAGGAGACGCTCGAGTTGCTCGGGAACCGGGTCGAGGAGGCCGTCGAGGTCTTCGAGGACGCACGGTGCTCGCTTTTCCTGGGGCGTGGTATCTCGTATCCCGTGGCGCTGGAGGGGGCCCTGAAGCTCAAGGAGATCTCCTACCTACCCTCCGAAGGCTATCCAGCGGGCGAGATGAAGCATGGTCCCATTGCCCTCGTCGACGAACACTGTCCCGTCGTAGCTGTTATCGGAGAGGGTCTCGTCCGTGAGAAGACCCTCTCGAACGTCGAGGAGACCGTTGCCAGGGGCGCAAGCGTGATCGCCGTCGCCCGCGACGGAGACAAGGGCGCAGAAAGGATAGCGCGCCTGGTGCTCCCCGTCCCCGAGGCGCCGGAGATCCTGGCTCCCTTCGTCTGTAGCGTCCCGCTGCAGCTCCTCGCATACCACGTCGCGAAGGACCGGGGCCTGGACGTCGACAAGCCGCGCAACCTCGCCAAGAGCGTCACCGTCGAGTAAGAGATAGAGGCGATGCCCGAGACCGTTTATGCCTCTCAGTGGAGGATGCGTCCGTGCGCGCGATGATCCTGGAAGTTCCCGGACGGGTTGGAGTTCCTCACATTCGCCCCAGAAATGCCTGTTCGAACCGAGGCCGTGCCGTTCCCCCCAGATGAGGCCAACGAAGCGCTAGAAGCCCTGCGCGGTGGCAGGGTGCGGGGGGCTGCCGTGCTCGTCGCGCCTGGCCCGGACAACATCCTGGTCTTGACCCGCGGCGTCACGCTGGGGCGTAGGGCCGCACTTGTCTCCGCGGCCGGCGCGAGCACGGGACTGGTCTGCCACTCGCTCTTGGCGGCGGCGGGACTCTCGGCGCTTCTGGCGCGGTCCGCCGCGGCCTTTTCCGTGGTCAAGTACGCGGGTGCGGCTTACCTGCTCTACCTTGGCATCAGGACGTTGCTGAACAGGGATCGTTTCGTGCTCTCGGATGAGGCCTCCCCGATAGGGCTAAAGAGTGTTTTCGTCCAGGCCGTAGCCTCGAATGTACTGAACCCGAAGATAGCCGTCTTTTTCCTGGCGTATCTGCCGCAATTCGCCGATCCTTCCACCGGTATAGCGCCCCAGCTGCTGGGGCTTGGCCTGACCTTCGCCCTGCTCACCTGGATGCTATTCAGCGTCATCGCCTTCTTTTCAGGAGGACTGGGACGGTGGCTCAGGAGGCGGTCCAAGTTCGCGAGCGGCGTGGGCTGGCTCACTGGCGGTGTTCTCGTCGGGCTCGGTCTCCGTCTCGCCTTCTCGGAGAGACGTTAGCCGGGCAACCACGGGGATTCGTCTCTGGAAGCTCCATGTCTCCAGCCTTCGAGGTTCTGCTCGAACGGGCACCAAGGGAGCGTTCCTGGGGTAAGGAATGTTGGCGGCACGAACTAGTGCCCGGAGAGCTACCTGATCACTTTCAAGGCACCTGGTTCGATACGGAAGGACATGGGAAGTTCGCCCCACAGCTCACCGTCGAGTTGTACTGGCACTTCTGCGCCGGGAGCCCTGGCGTGGACTTCCGTCGAGGTGAAAGACATCATCGCGCGGTTGAGGGGCCTCCTCGCCATGATCCCGGCGAAGACATCAGGCCTCAGGAGGTCGCTCACGCGCTCGACCAGGATGGTCTCGAACTCGCCGCTCGTCAGCAGGCCAGGCTCCGACACTTTGTAGTCGCCGCCATAGTACTGGCCGTTGGCTACTATGGCGAACCTCGCGGTGTGGACCTCGTCGCCGTGGATTACCTCCAGCGGGGGGAACCTGTTCCCGAAGAGCACCTTGAACGCGGTTACCTGGAAGGCCAACCTCCGCAGATAGCGCTTCAGTCGTGGTGTCACGGCGCCTATCACTTCCGCGTCGAAGCCAATCCCGGCCATACAGGCGAAGCGGCGCTCGGCGCCCTCATCGTTTGTGGCGACGCCGAAGTCAACCGAGGAGCGTTCGCCTTGCAGTATGCGCTGGCAGGCCTCGGCCGGGTCGAGCGGCAGCCCGAACTCCCGCGCCAGCACGTTCGCGGTGCCGAGCGGCAGAACGCCCAGCGTGGCCGCCGGCGAGAGCCCGTTCAATACTTCGTTGACCGTGCCGTCGCCCCCCGCGGCTACTACCAGACGTTCCCCTGCAAGTGAAGCAAGCTCGGTGGCGTGGCCGGGGTGCTCGGTGTTCAGCACCTCTACCGCCAGGCCTCCCGAGCGCAGGATCTTCGCAAAACGCTCCAGATAATCCTCATCACCCGCGCGTCCCGAGTTCGGGTTTCCGATGATCACAGTGTCTGTGACCGTATCCATCTTCATACTATAGCCCTTTTGCCTGGGGTGAATCTGCCGTAACATACGCCCCGTGGAAGGTTTCGTCGTACCAGGGATCGGGGTCGACGTCGTCGACGTCGAGAGGATGCAGTTCGCCTTGGAGCGCACCCCGAAGATTCGCCGGCGCCTGTTTACGGAGGCGGAGATCGCCTACTGCGAGAAGTACCGCTTCGCCGAGCGCCACTACGCGGGACGCTGGGCCGCCAAAGAGGCCGTTACCAAGGCGCTGGGATGCGGCCTGATCCAATGGAACGGCGTCGAGGTCGTGCGCCTGCCTCGAAGCGCTCCCACGGTCCGAATATTCGGCAAGATCAAGAAGTTCGCCGAGGCGGTCGGCGTGCTCGAGGAGGATCTCTACCTCTCCATAACCCACTCCGAGCTCTCCGCCGTCGCCGTCTGCGTCGTGCGCCGGGAGCGGATCTCGGGGTGAAACTCTACACCGCAGAAGAGATGTCCCGCGCCGACGCCGAGGCGCAGAATCTCGGCATCCCAGGCGGCGTGCTCATGGAACGCGCCGGAGTTGCCATGGCCCGTATCGCCCTCGAGCGGTACTCCCCAGGGCGGGCGCTCCTCGTCTGCGGCGGCGGTAACAACGGCGGCGACGGCTTCGTCATCGCCCGCGAGCTGCACCGCTCCGGCGTCGATGTCGCGGTTCTGGCGACGAAGAGCGAGTACGAAGGGGACCCCGCGACCAATCTGGAGGCGCTCCGGAACCTGCAGGTGCGGTTTGTCGTCCGGGAAGACCTCGACGCGGAGCTCGGGTCGGCCGATCTCGTCGTCGACGCCCTGCTCGGTACTGGGTTCTCGGGGGAGGTGCGTGAGAAGGAGGCAGGGATCATCGAGCAGATGAACTCTTCTCAGGCACCCGTACTCGCCGTCGACGTGCCCTCCGGCGTGGACGGGGCGACGGGCGAGGTGCAGGGTGTTGCCGTGTTCGCCGACCTCACGGCCTGCGCGCACGCGATGAAGGTTGGTTGTGTAATCTCCCCCGGCCGCGAGCACTCAGGCGAGGTCGTCGCCGTGGATATAGGTGTTCCAAAGAGAGCAGACGTCGATCCCTCTGTCGTCTGGACTGACGCGGCCTCTCTACGGGGGAAGATACCGCGCACAGCCGAGCCGGCCCACAAGTACTCGGCCGGCGCCCTGCTCGTCGTCGCCGGCTCCCGCGGCACTACCGGAGCCCCCGTTATGGTCGTCAGGGGCGCGCAGAGAGTAGGGTGCGGCATAGTGTTCCTCGCTACCTCCGAGGGGGCTGCACCCGCCGTGGACCTCACCCTCACCGAGGCGCTCGTATACGGCGTCGCTGAGGACGAGGAAGGCTACATGGGGTCAGGGTCGCTGGAGGAGATCCTGGAGCACGCAGCTAGAGCCTCCGCGCTCGTGATGGGCCCGGGAACGGGAACAGGGGATGAGGGGAGACGCCTCGTCGAAGGCATCCTGCGCGAGGTCGGGCTGCCTGTTTTGCTCGACGCCGACGCGATCACGAACCTCTCTGGCACGGACGTACTCGCCCTGAGGGAGAGCCCGACCGTAGTAACGCCACACGCCGGAGAGTTGGGGCGTCTGCTCGGATCTGGGGCCAAGGAAGTGTCGGCCCGCAGGCTCGATTCAGCCCGCTACGCGGCCGAACAGCACCGTTGCTGCGTGTTGCTCAAGGGTTCGGATACGCTCGTCGTCGAGGGCGAAAGCGTCGCCGTCAACGCTACGGGGAACGTCGCGCTGGCCACGGCGGGGACGGGGGATGTGTTGTCAGGTGTGATCGGGGCCCTCCTCTCGCGTGGGATGGACCCCTATGAGGCGGCCAGGGCCGGCGCCTGGGCGCACGGACGCGCGGTGGAGCTGTGGCTGGAAAGGACCGGCTGGCCCGCAGAGAGCTTCGTTGCGACCGACATGCTCGAATATCTGCCGCCGGCCATGGGAGAGTTGTTCTGACCTTCAGGCTTCTCTTCATCGGGGACGTCATCGGGACCGCAGGATGCTCTGCGGTCCTGGATCTCGTACCGCGATTACGTGAGGAATTGGAGCCTGACGCCGTCGTCGCCAACGCCGAGAACTCGGCCCCGACGGGGCGTGGGATCACCCGCGAGAGCGGCTCCGCCCTGCTCTCCGTAGCCGACTTCCTCACCCTCGGGAACCACGCCTTCGACGCCGATGGATACAGAGAGTTCCTCCGAGAGGAGGACAGGGTGGTGCGTCCCGCTAACTTCGGCGAAAAGGACCCGGGGCTCGACCTTGGGGTTTTCGAGGCTGACGGTGTAACCGTGGGCGTCACCAACGTGCTCGGGCGCGTGTTCGTTGAGAGGACGAAAATATCTCCTTTCGAGGCTGCCGACCAAGCCGTCGAGGAGTTGAAAGCGCGCGGCGCCGACCTCGTGCTCGTCGACTCCCACGCTGAGGCCACGAGCGAGAAGCAGGCACTCGGCTATTATCTCGACGGAAGGGCGCATGCCGTATTGGGAACCCATACGCACGTGCCCACGGCGGACCTTTCGATCCTACCGGGCGGAACCGCATACGTGAGCGACGTCGGCATGACAGGGTGCAAGAAAAGCATCATCGGCTTCGAGCAGGAGGACTTCCTGGCTCTGTTCATGGGTGATTGGCGTGGGATCTCGGTCGCCACCCGCGGTCCTGTCGTTCTCAACGGTGCGCTCGTCGAGTTCGACCTGGACACCCTTCGGGCCGTCGGGATCAGAGCCGTAAGCAGGGAGTGGAAGCCATGACCGGAAGCTCGCCTGGCCGTTTACAATAGCGCTGATGCGAGCGGGAACGACGATCATAGGGGTGTAACGTGGAGCAGCAGGACATCAGGGAATTGAGGGTGGCCGAGATCGCGCACCAGGAGTGGCCCACGCTCGGGCCCGACGAGACGGTGGAGGGTGCTATCAAGCTGTTCGCCGAGTCTGGCATCTCGGGCACTCCCGTCGTCGATGGCGGGAGGCTCGTCGG
>JACCSM010000256.1 GCA_013698525.1 Rubrobacteraceae bacterium | reverse complement strand
TGCGGCTCAACGGAGACCTCACCGCCCAGCTCGCGCGCCCTCGACGCGGTAGTGTCTGCGCTCTCGACACTCACGTAGGAGAGCCAGTGGGAAGGGACACCCTGCTCTCGCCGCTCCTCGTCTAGATCGTAGATGGCGCAGACCTCGTCACCGTCGAGATGCATCAAAGTGTACATCCCTCCCGATCCGCCCTGCGCGTCCTCCGCCTCCCAGCCGAATAGTCCTGTGTAGAAGGCACTGGCGCCTTCCGGGTCCGTGGTCGCCAGATCCACCCAGCAGAACGTCCCCGGCTCGTAAGACTCTCTCTTGCCCATCGGTACTTCTCCCTCTTCCGCCACTTCGGACCGGCCGAAAAGCCGTACCAGAAGTCTACGGGGACACCCCCCGATCCCAACCGGCAAACGCCAAGAGTGGGGCCAGGCTGCCTGAAAGCCGATGCGACGCCCGGGGCCTCTCGTCCGTGTTTTACCGATCCGAGCCGTCCCGCCTACTCAGCCCTGGTCGAGGTCGCCTCGTACCCGCCGCCCGGCCACTGCCAGCGGCCGGTGAGGGTGTCTCCGTCCGCGCTGAAGGTGCCCCTGTAGTACGCGGGGGAACCTTTCTCCCCGCCCCATATGGTCAGCGTGTCCCCTTCCAGCTCGTAGACGTAGTCGAGGGTGTCGCCCGTATTGCTGTAGGCGCGCGACTTTATGTTCTCGCCTGGCTCGGCACCGAAAGGCCGTTCGTGCCCGATGACCTCGATGCCCAAAATCTTCTGCCCCTCTGGTCTCTCGAAGTCGTAGCGCTGGAGGAGGAAGAAGCCTCCCTCCATCCACTCGAAGGTCGAGGTTCCCTTCACGTAGTCACCTGACACCTCCCATTCGCCGACCAGCCTGTCCAGCGCCCTTAGGTCTGGCGCCGGCTCTGCCGGCTGCTGGTATCCTCGAGCGTCATTGTTCTCGTCCACCATACGGTCACTCCTTCCGACGTTCCTAAACCGGCGATACTCGGCTCCCGCTCGGCGCGTGGGTATCACCTCGAACCCGCGTCGCGGCCGCGCTCAGCGTCCGAGCCCGCCGAGGAGGGCCGTGGTCCGCCCCCGCCGGCCCCAGGCAACCAGGGTGCTCACCGCCAGCAGGACGAGCGGGAGCAACGGGCTCGCACCGAGGACGAGTAGGTTGGTCAGGGTCGCGCCGACCATCAGGCAGACCAGCCCGAGGGCTGCCAGCCCCGACAGCTGCGGGACCAGCACGCCCAAGGCCCCGGCGATCTCCAGCGCGCCCACCAGATACCGGAACCACTGGCCGACGCCGATCGTGGCGAACATCTCCACCATCGCCGCATCACCGCCCACCTTGGCGAACCCGGCCATCGCGAACATGAGCGCGAGCACCGCCTGGAGGGCCCACAGCGCAAAGTTCACGGCACGCCGCCTACTCGTCGCCGGCGCGGCCCGCGTTTCGCTCATGATACTGGTGTCGCTCATTACGTCCTCCTCAGATCCTGCATCTCACCCAACCTCGTATCCGCTGGGTCTTCTCCGCTTCTTGGTGATTGTGGTCCGCTATCTAGACGCATGCTCAGCGAAGCGAGACCGCGACCTGCTCAAGCAGATCCATCCCCTCCTGCATGCCGGTCTCCATCCCGGAGTTGATGTGAGCGTCGCGGGCCTCCTTGCTCGCGTGTTGAACTAGGACCGTCAGGGTAGTGCGCCCGTCCTTGTCGGTGAACGTCACGATGTTCAGCGCTTCGCCCTCGGGCATGCCCTCGTAGACCTCGGTCGAGACGATCCGCTCGTTCGGGACGATCTCACGGTACTCGCCGTGGAAGGCGACTTCGAACCCGCCATCCGTCACCATCACGTATCGCCACGCGCCGCCGACCCGCAGGTCGATCTCGGCGATCGTCATCTCGCCGCGGTTTCCGCTCCACCAACGCTTGACCAGCTCCGGCGTGGTCCACGCCTTGTACACCAGGTGCCTGGGTGCGTCGAACTCCCGCGTAATGAGGATCTGCTCGTCCCCGGGGAGCGTCACCTTCGCCGTCTCGCTACTCGTCACCGCCGCCATCTCCTTCCTCCTCCAGTTCCTCCAACACGCCGTCCAGCCTGTCGAACCGCTCCGACCACGAGCGCTCGTAGTTCTTCACCCAGTCGTGGATGGGCTTTAGCGCGTGGGCGTTCAGCCGGTACATCCGCCGCCGTCCCTCATCACGCACGTCGACCGCTCCCACCTCTCGGAGCACCCGCAGGTGCTTGGACACCTGTGGCTGGGACAGCCCGAGCAGACGCACCAGGTCGTTCACGGGGCGCTCACCGGTAGCGAGGATGTCTAGGATCTGTCGCCGCCGGGCCTCGGCCACCGCATTGAACGCGTCCGTTGTCGTCGCCGCTCGTGCCATGAAAGGATTATATTCCCATGTGGTTATATATCAAGCCCCAGACGGCAACGTGACGGCGAAAGTGCGCATAGGCTTACGGGATCTATCCTCCTGGTCAAACCTAGCCGTAAAGTGCTCGACTCATAGGCCGACCAAAGTTGGCGGGAGAACGAGACGTCGCCGTTCACTTGCCGGCGCGGATGTGCGGTGAGGACGGTAGAATGCAGCCCATCTCACCTCTCGCAGGTCGGGCTTCACTTTCTCCTTGGGAACATGCGACGAGACCCGTAGACTTAGGATCCGCCTCCGGAAGGGGGCGAGGGTAGCGGCGGATGTTGTCTTCTTGGAAGGGGTTTCGATGGCCGAGGTGGTCCTGTTCCATTCCGCCCTGGGGCTGCGACCCGGGGTGACGTCCGCAGCCGATATGCTGCGCGCGGCCGGGCACGCAGTCCACGCGCCCGACTACTACGACGGGGAGGTGTTCGACGACCTCGACGAGGGCCTGCGCAAGCGCGACGAGCTCGGAATGACCGAGATCGTGCGAAGAGCGAGGGAGGCCGTCGCCGGGCTGCCCGCGGGGCTGGTCTTCGCCGGGTTCTCCCTCGGGAACGACGCCGCCGAGCTTCTGGCCGCCACTACACCAGGCGCCCAGGGGGCGGTGCTCATGCACAGCGCCGTCCCCGTCGAGGGGTTCAGCGAGTTCGGCGTCGAGCGGTGGCCTAAGGAGGTGCCGGTACAGGTGCATTACGCCGCCGAGGACCCGTGGGTGGTGGCGGAAGAGGAGGTGGCCCCCCTCGGCGACGCCGTCAGAGGAGCAGGGGCCGCCTTCGAGGAGTACACCTACCCAGGCTCGGGCCACCTGTTCACAGACCCGGACCTGCCCGAGTACGATCGCGCATCGTCGGAGGCGATGTGGGAGCGGGTGCTCGCCTTCCTCGATCGGGTCGACGCCCGAGGATCGGACGTCTAGGGGCCCCGGTAGCCAGCCCCGCCGCCGGCCGTCCCGCGGCGGCGGGACCACCGAACAAGACCAGCGGGCGGATGAGTTCGTATTCCCGTTGCTCCGGCCACCCGATGCATGCAGAAAGGGATGACTTCCGAGAAAGGGCAACGCCCGACGTTCAGAGAATCTACCTTCTGAAACAGTCCGAAAAGGGTCTGAGCAACGCTCCGAAGGTGGATCTGGCCGCTATGAGGAGGGCGAAATGGGTCGAAAAGGGCTTTCTCGGCGGTCCGTAGGGCTACGCCGTAGACGCCTCCGAGGCTTTTCGGACTGTTTCTCTACGAAGCTATCGGTGAAAATGAGCCTTTGATCGATGCGCCGGAGCCCTCCGGGTGGCATCATGCTCATGAGGTCGGCCCGTTGGAGAAACGCCAGTTGGCCTGGAGAGGAGGAAGAAGCTCCTGTGTCGTCGGAGGAGGACAAGAACAAGGCAGTGGCCTGCCGCTTCGTTGGTGCTTTCGCTAACGGGGACCTGGACACGCTCGAAGAGCTGATGGCCCCGGCCTTCATCGACCGCAGCTTGCTGCCTGGCCAAGGGTCGAGCCGGGAGGAATACAAGCGGTCAGCGACCGAGTTCTATG
>JACCSM010000246.1 GCA_013698525.1 Rubrobacteraceae bacterium | reverse complement strand
GGGTTACGTCCCGTGGACGGCCGTTCGGCTCACATTGCACGACGACGTTGCGTCCGCCTTCGTCGGGGCGTGTTTCCAGCCAGTATGCGTTTTGGCCGTCGAGGGTCGTGCCCCGAAGTCCGGCGGCTCCCCGGACGATCAGGTCCGATGAGATCGGCGACCTCCACGAACCGTGGGACGAAACCGTGGGATACGCCACGCTATCTGACTTCTCTCTCATGTGCCTTCCTCCTTGAAATGCCGGACGGAGACCTCCTGGTAATGACCACACGCTTCACAGGTGAAGGGACGTACTTTGCGCGAGCCGTAGGCTGGAACGATGGTCGTCTTGTTCCAGTCGTATACGTGCCCGCAATTCGAGCACTCCTGCTGGAACGTCACCACCGTGCCCCGGTTATTCACGACCTTCCCGCCCATCATCTCTACCGCCACGTCAAGCCTCCTGCCGCCGAAACAACCACCCCGATTCTACCGGAGACAGACGCGAAGACTTGTTCAGCGACCGAGCAACCTTCTCCATAGCGAACGCCAGTCGGATGTTACCGATAGCCTTCGGTGAGGCTCCCCGATCTTCGGGAGGCCGTGCTCCTCGCACCTCTGCCCGAAGGTGGCCACCGTGCTTCGCTCGTCCACGATCTTGGCCCCAGGCGACCATTGTGGGGGATAGATCGCTTGTAGATCCTTCAGATTTTATCGGAGCCCGCCGGCTGTCCGGGCGACCGGGATCCCTTGTCCTGGGAGGTTAGCAGCGCCGCTATGGTCTCGGCGGGCCCCGGCTTCCACCAGTAGTATCCCTGTCCGGTATCGCACCGCAAGGTACGTAGCTCTCGAGCCTGCCCGGCGCTCTCCACGCCCTCTGCGACTGCTTCGAGTTTCAGCGTGTGCGCGAGCATGATGGACGACGAGACAATCGCCCAGTCGCCGGCATCCGTTTCTATCCTCTCGATCATCGATCGATCTTGACGGAGTCCACGGGAAGACGTCTCAGGTAAGAGAGCGAGGAGTAGCCTTTCCCAAAATCGTCTATGGCTATCTTGACGCCCAGCCCTCTCATGGTTTCAAGCATGGAGATAGCCGACTTGGCGTCTTCCACGGCCGCGCTCTCGGTGATCTCCAGTACCAGGGTCTCAGGGGCCAGGTTTGTCTCCTTCAGGGTGTTCAGGACTTCCTCGGTCAAAGTGGAGTTCCGGAACTGGCGGGTGGAGAGGTTCACGCTCATGGTGAGGGGCGGGTTTCTGGGATGACGTTCGTGCCAGACTTTGAGCTGCCGGCAGGCTTCTTCCAGAACAAATCGCCCGAGAGGAACGATGAGCCCGGTCTCTTCGGCCAGAGGGATGAACTTCTCCGGGAGTATCATGCCGCGTTCGGGGTTTTCCCAGCGCGCGAGAGCCTCCACGCCGACGATCTCTTCGGTGTCGAGGCGCGCTTGGGGTTGGTAGTAGACTTTGATCTCTCCACGAGCGAGAGCCCGCTGGAGGTCGCTCTCCAGCTCCAGGCGCTCGTGGACTTGACGCTCGAGGATCGGATCGAAGACAGCATAGCGCGCCTTGCCGGAACCTTTGGCCTCATACATCGCCAGGTCCGCCGCCCGCAGGAGGTCTTTCGGACCTTCCTCGGCGAGGCGTCCCGCAACGCCTATACTGGCTGTGACGAACACCTCGCGGCTCGTCTCATCGAGGAAGAAAGGAGCTTCCAGGCTCTCGACGATCCTATCCACCACCTTTGTCACGTCGCTCATATACGTGAGGTCATCGAGCAGGACGGCGAATTCGTCTCCTCCGAAGCGCGCGGCGGTGTCTTCTGGGCGCAGGCACTCTTGCAGACGCCGGGCGAGCTCGATCAGTAGCTGATCTCCTGCTTCATGGCCTAGAGAGTCGTTCACGACCTTGAAGTTGTCCAGATCCAGGAACAGCATCGCGATGGGCTTCGGGCGCCGCTCGATGCGCGTCAGGGCATGCTCCAGACGATCCATGAACAAGGTCCGGTTTGGCAGGTCGGTCAAGGAGTCGTGGAACGCGCGGTGCTCGATCTGCTCTTCGAGAACCTTGCGCTCGGTGATGTCGCGGCAGTTGCAGACTATCCCCGCGACGCTCGGATTTTCTAGCTGGTTGCTGCCAACGGCT
>JACCSM010000236.1 GCA_013698525.1 Rubrobacteraceae bacterium | reverse complement strand
CAGCGTTGCCCCGGATCACGGTGAGAGGGGTCCTGAGCTCGTGGGAGACTTCGGCGAGGAACTCGGCCCTGGCGCGGGCCGCCTCAGCGAGCGCCTCCTCGGCGCGCTTGTGCTCGCTGACGTCGCGTGAGGCCGTCTGGAGGCGGACTACTTCACCGCTTTCGTCGAGTATCGGCTCCGTTAGGGTCTCGAACCAGGTGTATTCTCCGGACTCTTTGCGGATACGGTAGGTTACCGAAACCGCCCCCTGTCCATCGAGCGCCTTCTCGTGGGCTTCGGAACGGATACGCTCGAGATCTTCGGGGTGAAAGAGATCGTAGGGGTCAGTGCCGAGCAGGGCTTCCGACTCGTAGCCGAGCAGACGCCGGCACGAAGGACTGATGTAGAGGTAGCGTCCGTCCGGTTCGTGCAGGCAGACGAGGTCGCTGGTCTTCTCCGCGAGCAGGCGGAACCGCTCGTCGTCCTTGCGGGAAGGGCCCAAGCTTCCCAATCTGCTGGCGCGCAGTACCCTGACGCCCCAGAACGCCATGCCTGCCACCACGCCTCCTGCGACGATGCTGCGTAACTGGCGGCGCGCGATGGTAAGCCTCACGGTACGGCCCTCCGAAACACACTTGACTCGCTAGTATCGAGATGGATTATACTTGCGATAGGGAAAGAAAGGGCACGGATGCTGATCCTGATCATCGAGGACGAGGCTGCGATCGCGCGTTTCCTGAAGCGCGGTCTGAACGCCCACGGCCACAGGGTCGTCTGCGCGTACGACGGGGAGGAGGGTACGCGGCTGGCCGTGGACGAGCCGGTGGACCTGGTCCTCCTCGACATCTCGCTGCCCCGGCTGGACGGCCGCGAGGTGCTCAGGCGCATCCGCATCCGGCGCGCAGACCTTCCTGTCCTGATGCTCACGGCCCGCGACGACACGCGCAACAAGGTGGACGCCCTCGACGCAGGAGCCGACGACTACCTGACCAAGCCTTTCGTATTCGAGGAGCTTCTGGCGCGCGTGCGCGCCCTCACCCGCCGCTCGGGCCAGGCCGAGTCGGCCCAGATACAGACCGACGGCCTCACAATAGACCTCCTCTCACGCCACGCCTGGCGCGGAGATGAGAAGATAGAGCTCTCGAGCAGGGAGTTCGCCCTGCTCGAGTACTTTATGCGCCACTGCGGACAGGTCCTCTCCAGGCAGCAGATCCTCTCCGCCATCTGGGACTACGACTTCGAGCCCACCTCCAACGTCGTCGACGTGTACGTGCGCCACCTTCGCAACAAGGTCGATCCTCCCGACGGGCCGTCCCTGATCCAGACCATCCGCGGCGCTGGTTACCGTTTCGACCCAGCGCCAAACCCTTAGCTGTACGACGCGTCTACCAGAAAACTTCAAGATGAAAGAAATTTCATCTCCAGTTCACCGTAGTTTCACATAGAGTGTATACAATCTTGCCATGTGGACCTCGGGTGGTGATCGACATTCCGAACATCGTGTCACCGCTGCCGGTGGTCGACTATTACGGGGTCCGGGCGCGGGCGGTTTCTCCTTTCCCTACTTTTTCCCCATCGCATCTTCGCCCCCCGGACTCCCATCCGAAGGCTGCACGCTTTGGTAAGTCTGTCCGTCGAAGTGAGCGGGGAGTCTGGTGCCTTTACCGTGCCTGTACGGGCCACGAGCATCAGGCACGCCGCGGAGTTCGTGGCCTCCAGTTTCCCTGGCAGTGAGGTGCGTGTGATCTTCCCCATCGACGGGGATGGGTTCTTCGCGGACGATGGGGACGTCGAAGAGCTCGGGACCGCGCCGCTGGCGCCAGTCGCGGGGTGACTTAGCGAGGGGTTTTCCGAGGAGGAGACCGGGTACTTCGGCGGAGCCCCGCGTTCCACGCAATCTCATCTGGCTATCATCCATTGCGTACGTATACTCCTGTGTATGAGGCTCATCGTCGCCGAAAAGCCGTCCGTAGGGCGAGACATAGCGAGCGCCCTGGGGAGGCATCGAAGGGAGAAAGGCGTCCTGGTCGGCGAGGGCTGGACCGTGACGTGGGCGCTAGGGCACCTGGCGGAACTGGCGCCGCCCGACGCATACGGCGAGGAGTACAAGAAGTGGCGTCTGGAGAGGCTGCCGATCCTGCCTGGGCGCTTCAAGGTCAGGGTGAACCACAAGACCCGCGAGCAGTTCAACGTCGTAAAGAGCCTGATGATGGACCCTTCCGTGAAGGAGGTTGTCAACGCCTGCGACGCAGGGAGAGAGGGAGAGCTCATCTTCGCCTACCTGTATGGTCTCTCGGGTTGCAGGAAGCGTGTGCTGAGGCTCTGGATCTCTTCCCTCACCCGCGAGGCGATCCGGGACGGTTTCGACGCTCTGCGCGAGGGGACTGCGATGAAGCCCCTCGAAGACGCGGCCCGCAGCCGTGGGGAGGCCGATTGGATCGTGGGCATGAACGCCACCCGCGCCTACTCGGTCCGCTTCGGAGGCCGTGGAAACGTACTCTCTGTAGGCCGCGTCCAGACCCCGACCCTGAAGCTCCTGGTCGACCGTGAGAGGGAGATACAAGACTTCGTGCCCGAGAAGTTCTGGACTGTCCACGCCCGCTTCTCGCGTGACGGGAATACTTACGACGGCGTGTGGTTCCAGAACAAACAGAACCGCCTGAGTGGGAGAGAGGCCGCGGATCGGATCGCGGAGAAGGTGCGCGGCGGGACGGGGACCGTCCGTAAGGCGCAGAAGAAGACGGCGACGGAGAAGCCGCCGCTCCTTTACGATCTGACCGAGCTCCAGCGCAACGCCAACGCCCGCTACGGTTTCACGGCCGAGCGCACGTTGCGCGCCGCCCAGGCGCTCTACGACGAGAGAAAGCTTATCACCTACCCGCGCACCTCGAGCCGCTACCTCTCGAAGGACATGGTAGGCGGCCTCGAAAAGCGCATCGAGGCCGCAGGGGCGCTCCTCGACCTGGCGCCTTTCGCGGAGAAGCTGCTCTCAGGCCAGAAGCTCCCGATCAGCAAGCGTATCGTGGACGACTCCAAAGTTACCGACCACCACGCTATCGTCCCGACGAACAAGGAATCTTCGGGCGGGCTGCCGCCGGACGAGACGAAGGTCTACGACCTGGTGGCCCGGCGCTTTCTGGCCGTGTTCTTCCCCGCGGCCCGCTTCGAGAACACGACCGTCGTAACCGAGGTCAAGGAGGAGACGTTCCTTTCTCGTGGGCGTGTCGTGCTCGAGGCGGGGTGGCGGGCGCTCTACCCCGACGGGGTAGGAGGGAGGAAAGAGAAAGAGCCGCCGGTGTTGCCGCCGATCGAGGTGGGACAGGATTGGGCTGTGGCGAAGGTCGGTGTCAAAGAAGGCGAGACCAAGCCGCCCCCGCGCTACTCGGAATCCGCGCTGCTCGGGGCGATGGAGACGGCGGGGAAGCTCGTCGAGGATGAGGAGCTCAGGCAGCAGATGAAGGACTCGGGCCTGGGCACGCCGGCCACCAGGGCCGCCACCATAGAGCGGCTCATAAGGGTAGGCTACGTCGAGCGCGAGAAGAAGGCCCTCGTTCCTACGGAGAAAGGAAGGTCGCTCATCGGGCTCCTCGGAGAGAGCCCACTATCATCCCCGGAGCTCACGGCCCGCTGGGAGGAGCGGCTCGCGAGGATGGAGAAAGGCGCGGAGCGCCGCCCCGACTTTATGGCCGACATCAACGGCTTCACCACAAAACTCGTCGAAGAGGTCCGCAGTATGGAAGGAGAGAGGCTGATGTTCCCCTCCCGCAGCAGCGAGACGCTCGGTGCCTGCCCCAAGTGCGGGGCATCCGTCGTCGAGACGAAGAAAGCCTACGGTTGCTCGGCGTGGAAGAAGACCGGCTGCGACTTCGCGATTTGGAAACAGGTCTCAGGCAAGCGCCTCAGCGCGGGTCAGGCGAAACAGCTCCTCGCAAAGGGGCGCACCGGACAGATGAAAGGTTTCAAGAGCAAGGCAGGCAAGCCTTACGCCGCCGCGCTCAAGCTCGATAGCGAACACAAAGTACGGCTGGATTTCGAGAACAGTCGTAGATAGAAGACGCGGATCGGAGGCACATGAGCTTCATAATGGAGTTTATGTCGGTTGCTTCCGAGGATCTCGAGGAGGGTGCGGCACTCTTCCAGAGGTACTACGAGTATCTAGACAGTGTGAAAGAGAGGATGCCGCAGGGGGCCTACTCTTTTGCCGTAGCCGACTGGCACTACGACCACGACGATCCCAGGTGCCCGCACGACGCGTGGGTGGAGGCGTTGGTCGTTGCAGAGCTCTCGTCCGGAACGAGATCGGAGACAAGAGACCTTGAGGTACGGGTCCGTCTATTGGGAGCACTGCATGATGGGCACATCGAGTTGACGTATACAAAGGTACAGAGCTACCTATTCGAGACTCCGCGCAAGCTCGAACATCCGATGCGTCCCAGCAAGGGTCACGAGGATTGGATGATAGACGAGGTAAGGTTGTCGGAGTCGGGCTACGTCCTGCACGAAGTGGAGTTCAGCAGGGGCAGTCGCTGGGTGATCGAAAGCGAAGACCTGACCTACCGTTGGAAGCCATTCAAGGACTAGAAAACGCTGTAACGAGTTCCAGAGTGTCAGGGATGAAAGCGGATCACGAACGAGCGCTAGTTGGAGCGTTCTTTGCACCAGAAGTACGCCCGCGCTATCTGAGTTTGCTATCCACGGTGAAGGGCCGGAAGAAGTTTGTTTCCCGGCTCGCCCACCTGGACCTGAGGGACGCCCGATTCGCCCACCTCATCGATCCGGAAGTGCAGACCACCGATGCAATAGAAGACGACCTGAAGAGACGCGGAGCTCCGGCATCCTGCTATGTCGTCTCCGAGAACCCTCGCGTAGACGGTCGACAGATGGCACTCCGCGATGCGCTAGAGGCGATAGGGGGTTCTGCACCGGGCACTTTTCTTTCCTGCGTCGCTGGCTGCCTGGCTTACTTCGAGGGCGAAGAAC
>JACCSM010000216.1 GCA_013698525.1 Rubrobacteraceae bacterium | reverse complement strand
GGCCGTGCTCGTCGTCCAGCGAGACGACGCGGACGGTCTTCAGCGCAAGATCGTAGGCGACGAAGGGGACAAGCAGGGCGAGCGCGTACGCCAGGTCGCGGCGACCCAAGAACATGGGCCGCCGGGGGCGCCGCCAGCGCCCCGAGCCGTCGCGTGTGTCGTCTCCGAGGCCCATAGGATGCGAGGGAGTTTAACAAAGCTTGAACGCGAGCCCCGCCCGCAGGTCGGCTATACTGGATCTGTGGAGGCGCTCGCTACCATACGCGATTGGCGTTTGCGTCGCTACCTGGCGGCCTTCGTGGCAGGGGCCGTGTGGCTGGTGCTCTCGGGGATTCCCACGGACATAATCGACACGCCGCTGTTCGTCCGGATGACCCCCGTCCGGTGGTGGGACTACCCGTTCTGGGTCGCGGGCGCCGTCCTGGTCGGGCTCCTCGCGGCGACTTACGTCGCCGATCCGGGCCGGGATGAGCCCGGCGGCTCTCAGGGCGGAAAGGCCCTCGGGGGCGGGCTGCTCACGGTCTTCGCGGTGGGTTGCCCGGTGTGCAACAAGCTCGTCGTACTCGCGCTGGGCGCGGGCGGGGCGATGACGTACTTCGCCCCGATCCAGCCGGTCCTGGGGTTTCTCTCCGTGGGGCTGCTGGCCTACGCGCTGCGCGCGCGGCTTGCGGGCGAGGGAGCTTGCGCGCTCGAGGAGCCGGGAGCCTAGGTGCGAACGATCGTGCGGACGGGCGCGAACCGGCTGGCGACGGGCGCGGTTCTCCTCGCCGCCTTGCTGCTGGCCGCTTGCGGTGGCGGAGAGGCGGGCTCCGCCGACGGCGCCGGGGCCGAGGACGCACCCAGGAGCGACGCCGCGGTGGGGGAGAGGATCCCTGCCCCCGGCGGTTCGTTTGCCCGCGTCTCCCCGGAGGAGCTGCGGAGCACCATGCGTGAGGATGAGATCGTGCTGATCAATACCCACGTGCCCTTCGAGGGCGACATCCCAGGCACAGACCTGTCGATCCCCTACGACCAGATCGGGCGTAATCTGGACCGGCTGCCGGGCAAGGACGAGAAGATCGCGCTCTACTGCCGGAGCGGGACGATGAGCGCCTCGGCCGCCGAGACCCTGGTAAGGCTCGGCTACGACAACGTGTGGGACCTCGAGGGCGGCATGATCGCCTGGCGAGAGGCCGGGTACCGCCTGAAGGGGGCCTAAGGGAGAATCCGCTCTGCCGCGAACCTTGAAAACGTTGGCGAGTTCGCTAATATGCCCCCCGTGGGTACCAAGCCTAACTACCGCAAGTTCAGGAGGCGGCGCCGGGGGGCGGGGTTCGCGCTCGTCGCGTCGCTCGCCGTGGTGGTTTTCGGGACGCTGCTGTTCGCCAGGATGGTCCCGGCCGATCTGCAGCTGAGCGCCTTGCGCGGCGCTCAGAAGAGCCCCGTCGAGAGGGCGGAGCCGCCGAGCCTCGCCGGGGCCCCGGAGGCCGTGGCCGAGCGGAGGTCGCGGACCGCCGAGACGGCCTCCGCCGAGCAGAAGCAGAACGCGGAAGAGGGCACCACGCGGCTGGACGACCAGCCGGAGCCCGCCGCGCCCCCTGTACCGTCGACGAACGACCTGTGGATGTCCATACCCGCGCTCGGGCTCTACGACAACTACGTCGCCAACTCCAACGACCCTGCCGCCCTGGACGTCGGGGCTGCCAAGACCGTCGAGTCCGGATTTCCGTGGCAGGACAACGCGAACACCTACATAGCGGCGCACAGGCTCGGGTACCCGGGGACGGCCAGCTACCGCCAGTTCTACAACCTTCCCCTCCTGCAGCTCGGGGATGTGATCTACCTCGGCGACGTCAACGGGACCACCTACACCTACGAGGTAACGGGCTTCAAGGAGATAACGCCGGACGAGACGTGGGTAACCGCTCCCCAGTCCGGCAGAGACATGATATCTTTGCAGACCTGCATAGAGAACTTCGGCGACTACTGGACGATGGGCCCGAACTGGTACGTGCGCTACATCGTGCAGGCCGACAGGGTCTCTGTGGATCCCGCCGCCTAGGGTCCGGGATCCGGCGTCCAAGGCCAGCGGGAATGGAGTAGAATCTAGCGTATCCATGAACGCTGGCAGCAACAACGTGTTCGGTCTGGTCCGCCGGCTGGTGGCCCGCAGGGCCTCGGTGCCGCTTCTAGCCCCCCTGCTTGTGGTCGCCCTCCTCCTGTGCCACGGTGCCGCGGAGGGTCTGCACCAGGCGGGGCTGGAGCCGCCCGCCGAGGCGGCCCACGCGTTGCCCTCCGAAGGGCACTCCGCCCAGCACCCCGCGGAGCACTCCCCGTCGCACGCGGGTTACGTCGCCTACTTAGCGGCGTTCTTCGCGGCCCTGCTCGGCGTCTTGATCCGGCCTCCGGTCGGGATGGCCGGAGGGCGGCTCCCCGCGCCGCCCGCTACGCTGCGGGTGACCTTCGCCACGCCCCCTCTCTGCCGGGAGCTAGCACCAACGGCGCCCAGCCTGCAGGTCTTCCGGCTGTAAGGATCTCCCCGAAGGGCGGGGCGAGAGGGCGAGCAACACCCTAGGAAAGCCTCGCGTGAGGATGCCTCCTCGCAGGTGTGCTTCGCGTCCCCCGCCCGCAGTCGCGGTGCCCGCGCCCACGAATGCCCGGACGGCCCCAAAGCGGCCAAGAGGGATGGGTGGGGCCATCGGAGGCTTGTCGAGGCAAGACGAGCGGGTCTACCCGGCGGTACTCGTCGGGGGGAGGTAGGTTAGGTTGCGTTTACGGAGAGTCCCACTCTGGGCGACGAGCGTGGCCCTCGTGGGGGTCGGCGTGGTACTCGCGAGTTACTTCTCCCTCGGGCAGGCCCTTCTCGGGCAGAGCCGGGGAGACGCGGCGACGGGCAGGGCCGATCCCAAGGGCTTCAACGTCCCCCAGACGGTCGCGAGCTCGGAGAGGCCCGGAGAAGAGGCGCCCGCCGGGGGGCCCGAGGACAAGACCCTGAAGCTGACGATCCCCGCTATGGCCCGCATAGATGGCGACGCCGTCCCCGACGCGTCCGTGGGAGACGAGGGGGCGCTCATGAGGAGCGCCGCCATACACCTCAAGGGCACGGGCTTCCCGTGGCAGAGGGGCGCCAACGTGTACCTGGCGGGCCACCGCCTAGGCTATCCGAGGACCAAGAGCTTCCTCGCGTTCTGGGATCTCGACAAGCTGGAAGAGGGGGACGAGGTCCTCGTCACCGACGCCACCGGCGCGAAATACACCTACAGGGTCTTCAGGGAGTTCGTAGTGGAACCCACCGACCTCTCCGTGACGAAGCCCGTGCTTGGCAAGAACATTCTGACGCTGCAGACCTGCACGCTGCCCGACTACAAGAACAGGCTCATAGTGCGCGCTGAACTCGTGGATGAGGCCCCGGGCGGCCGGGAGAGGGGAGAGAGCACGGGAGGGGGGAGAGCATGAGAGTGTCGGTGCGGTCGCTAGGGGAGAGCCCCGAGCTCGGGCGTGGCGCGGACAAGCTGCGCACCCTCGTCTACCCCGAGTCCCCGGAGGCCTACGAGGCCGACTGGCATGCCTCCGTTTGGCGGTGGGTCGCGAGCCACCCGCTGGCGGGCGAGATGCGCCGCTGGGTCTTGGTCACCGGGGGAGACTGGGTGGTGGGCCACCTCGCGGCGGTGCCTCAGTACTACAGGGCTAACGGGCGCAGGATCGTCGCCCACACGCCTGCAGACTACCAGGTGTTGCCGGGCCACGGCTTCCACGCTGTCGCCCTTATGCGCCGCTTTTTCCGCACGGTCGAGAATTGCGTCTCCCTGGACCAGGTGCCCGAGGCGATGGCGGTCGAGGAGCGGCTTGGGGCCGAGAAGGCGGGAAGGCTGCGGTACGAGGCAAAGCTCCTGGACCTCTCCCGGGTCCCGAGGGTCCCGGCGCCAGCCAGGCCGTTCTTGAGGCTCTCGGGCCGTGCGTTGGGGAGGCTCGACGGCGTCCTGGGGTGCCTCTTCGGCGGCGGGCACGAGGTGGAGGTGCTCGACGGGTTCGACGCCTCCTTCGACGATCTCTTCGAGAGCGTCGCCGCCTCCATGCCCTGCGTAGCGGAGAAGGACGCCACTTTCCTGCGGTGGCGCTACGGGCCGGGCTCGCCCGTTTTTCCGGTGACCGTTCTCGGCGTGAGGAGCGGCGGGACCTTGCTCGGATACGCTGTGCTCCGGGTCATCCGGGAGGGCGACAACGGCTTCCTGCTCGACCTTACGGTGCGTCCCGGGCGTCGCGACGTGGCCCGCTCGCTGTTGCGGGAGGTGGTGCGCCACTTCGCGAAGGCGGGAGTGTACATCGTGCGGTATCGCTTTATGGAGTCGCCCACCTCGCCACAGGGCGAGGACCTGTTGAGGTTGGGTTTCTTCTCGCGCGAGAGGAGACGGCACACGCTGCTCGTAAGGTTCGCCGACCGCAGCTTGCACGAGACGGCCGTGCAACCGGTCAACTGGTCTTACAGCGCAGGCGACGGCGAGATGACCTTCTGGGTCAGGTAGGAGGTGTTCGGGGATGGCTACCGGGAACGGCGAGTTGAGGACCTCCTTACACTGGAGGCCCATACGGAAGCGGAGCTTTGTACGGCATGAGGGAGGACGAGGTGCAGAGTAGCGATCGCCCGGACGACCGGCCACTAGTCGGCGGCGGCGGGCTAAGATCCCGTGCCGCCCGCAGATCCAACCGCAGCAACGCGCCCGCGGCGAGGCAGAAGTACCGGACGTCTCGCTACGCCCGCAGGCGCAAGACTGTGGGCTTAGCCCTGATCGCGTGTTTCCTTCTGGTCGGGGCCGTCGCCGTTTACTACCTGGCCGGGGGAGACGAGGAGATCGACCGTGGCGTCAGCATCGGCTCCGTCGAGGTTGGTGGGATGAGCAGAGACGAGGCTCGCAAGGCCGTGCAGGACGACGCCTCGGCGACCTTCGAGAAGATCTCCTTCGGCACCCCTAAAG
>JACCSM010000204.1 GCA_013698525.1 Rubrobacteraceae bacterium | reverse complement strand
GCAAGTCCGGCTATTACTTCGCCATACACGACGATGGAGAGCCCGACGACACGTGGCGGCTGGACAACCCGGTTATGGGCGCGGGTATGGCCAACGACCACATCAACCTCAAGGCCGATTCAGAGGGGCGGATCTTCGCCACTCTAAAGACGCGGCGCGACCGCATAGACCGGGATCTCGACGCGCCGTACAGCATGCTGTGGGTGCGTGACCAAGACGGGAGTTGGACCAGCTACGTCTTTGGCACGGTGAAATACTCCCACACGCGATCGCTCGCACTCATAGACGAAGAGCAGCGCCTACTCTACATGTTCGCCTCGTCCCCCACCTGCAGTGGTGGCAAGGTCTACTATAAGCGTACGGACCTGGACGACATCTCCTTCGAGGAAGGCCGCGGGACCCTGTTCATGCAAAGCCCTGAAGGGACGGAAGTCGGCGACGCCACCTCCACGAAGCAGAACCTCGACGAGGTGGCAGGGCTTCTGGTGGTGGCATCGGACAAATACCGTGGCTACTACTACAACCTGATCGACCCCCGCAACCAGGAGAAGCTGTTCCCGGACGGAGCTCGTATAACGACCGACACGGCGCCCTCAGCGGCGCCGGAGCCTCGGCGGTAGAGGTGATCCCGTTATCTCAGACGCTCCTGGCACTCTTTTCGCTGCCGAGTCCGCCCTCACCGATCATCTTCAAGGTCGGCCCGATCGCCCTGAGCTACCATGGCCTCTTTATCGCGCTGGGCATTGCCGTAGGCACCTGGCTCACGGGACGAGAGCTCGCGCGCAGGGGCTACGACGGTGCCCTGGCGTTAGGCTCGCTCTTTTTCGTGGTCCCGCTGGGCATCGTCGGAGGGCGCCTTTACCACGTTGCGACCGAGTACCATCGATACACTCGCAACCCCTTCCCTAAGGTCCTGGAGGCCTATGAGGGGGGCCTCGGGATCTACGGCGCGATTGCGGGCGGCTTCCTGAGCTTGCTCCTCTTTAGCTGGTACCGCGCCATAAGCCCGCTCACCTTCGCCGACTCGGCCGCCCCTGGCCTCGCCCTGGGCCAGGCCATAGGTCGGTGGGGCAACTACTTCAATCAGGAGCTTTTCGGACGGCCCTCGGATCTGCCGTGGGCCATATACATCGCACCGCAGAACCGGCCGGTGCAGTTCGCCGACGCGACCTCATTCCATCCGACCTTCCTCTACGAGGCTATATGGGACGTGCTTGTATGCCTGGTCTTGCTCTGGGTGGCCCGCCGTTTCTCGGAGCAACTGAAAGCCGGCGACGTCTTCATACTGTATGTGGTTCTTTACTCCGTCGGACGTTTCTTCGTAGAGACCCTCCGAGTGGACCAGGCGTTTCTGATCGGAGACTCCGTCCGCGGCAACCTCCTAGTAAGCGGCGCTCTCACCCTCGGCTTCGCCCTGCTCCTGCTCCTGAGACACCCTCGCTCGCCCCGAATACGATCCGTATCCGGTTGAAACACCCGAATCCAGAATACGGCGACCAAGAACTCGTGTACCTTTGAGATAAAGACTCGCCCAAGTATGAAGGTTGCCAGCCTCTTGGCGGAAGTTCTGAAGCTGTACGGGTTTACTGGTATAGTAGCTATGCTAACAGTCGGGAGGGGGGATAGAGAGACAGCCGAACAACTCGAGCGAGGTATGTCTGTCTGAGAGAGATGATTGCTACATTGGTTCTCTGGAAAATCCGCTCTTTAGCTCTCCAAGTGACTCCGGATAAGCACCATCATGCTCGGTTGGGGGGGAGAGGGCTTTGAGGAAGATCCAAGTCTCCAGTTTCGGTAATACTGCTCGACAGCCAGCAGAGCCACCACCGCAGCACGCGCGGCCGCCAAGGCGCCGCCTGGCGCAGGCTTGGAGACAACCAGGGGTTGTCCTAGTCTTGTTATTGTCGGACGTCTTGTTGGCGGTGCTGGTCTGGCTGGCGGCGTACGAGCTACAGATCATCTGGGGCGGGTTGGGCGGGTGGGAGGACTTCTCCCAGCGGACGGCTATGGTGGTTGGGGGTTTCGCCGTGGCGGTGTGGATAGGGCTACGCTCTTTGATGGGGCTGTATCCGGCGTACGGTCTGAGCTCGGCGGAGAGGCTTCGCCGGCACACATACTCCGTGGTCGGCACCTTCGCCGCCGTTTCCTTTGCCATAGCCTTAGACTTCGGGGC
>JACCSM010000190.1 GCA_013698525.1 Rubrobacteraceae bacterium | reverse complement strand
ACGGACGTCGTGCCAGACCTGATCAACGCCTCACAGACCAACCTCTTCTGCGAGAACCTGCGCCGCTACCTTGCCGGTGAAGAACTGCTGAACATGCTGGACAAACGTCTACTCTACTAGAGCGATTCGCATAGGTATAGACCTACCGCGAATCGCCCATTCGGCTGTATGCGATAGGCTATAAGCGAAAACAAAAAGCTGAAGTGCTGAGATGCTACTTCTACTTTGGCTCGCTGCCCGACAGGCTCGCAAGCATCCCACTGGAGTACTTCGGGGGGGCGATCCGCTGGTTGAAGGACCAGCCTTCGGTGCTTGGCGACAGGCTCGGGGTAGTCGGCACCTCGCGCGGTGGGGAGCTTGCCCTGCTCCTGGGTACGCACTACTCCGACGTCGAAGCCGTGGTGAGCTACGCTGGAAGCGGATTCGTGTTCCCATCTCCGGCGGGTCCCGAACCGGCGTGGACTTTCCGCGGCAGACCGCTACCCTGGATCCCAAACCCCTTCGATATCTTTCAGGCCAAGCCCGGGCAGATCGAAAAAGCCCAGATACCGGTCGAGCGTACCAGGGGTCCCATCCTCCTCGTCTCCGGCGACGCCGACCAGGTGTGGCCAGCCACCCAGCTCTCCCAGGTCGCCATGGAGCGTCTCGGGCGCCCCGGACGCCCCTACCACGACGAGTTTCGCCACTATCCCGACGCCGGGCACGGCATCCAGCCACCCTACCTGCCGGCCACGCCGGGAACCTACTACTACGGCGGAGATCCCGAGGGCAACGCGGCCGCCAACGAGGATTCCTGGCGGCGCGTGCTCCGTATGCTCGATGCGCGTCTGCGGCGCTGAAGCGTTAGCGCGCAGCTGACGCTACGCGAAAGAGACGTAGATCGCGACCGCAACGGCGGTGAGGACGATGCACATTATGAGCATCTCTCTCAAAGGCTCACCCCCTCTAAGGCTGCACGGGGTCGCGCTCCTGCAAAGAATACAGCCTCGCGTAGAGGCCACCCGAGGAGACGAGGTCCTCGTGGGTGCCTGCCTCGGCGACGCTGCTGTCTTCGATCACGAGGATCGAATCTACACTTCTGACCAGCCTGAGCTCGTGGGCGATGACGAACGTGGTGCGTCCTTCGGTCAGGGCCCTCCAGCTCTCCTCGACGGCCGCTGCGGCCTCGGCGTCGAGGCCGGACTGGGGCTCGTCCAGGATCAGGATAGGGGTGTCCCTGAGCATGGCACGCGCGATGGAGATGCGCTGCCTCTGCCCGCCGCTCAAGCTCTCACCGCGCTCGGAGAGCACGGTGTCGTAGCCTTCTGGCAGCGCCCGGATAAAGTCGTCGGCCCCCGCGAGTTCGGCTATAGCCTCGATCTCCTCGCGGGACGACCCAGGCCGCCCGTAGGCTATGTTCTCGGCGACGGTCGCCCGGAAGAGCAGGGGATCCTGCGGCACGAAGGTTATGGAGTCACGCAAGGACTTGAGGGTGAAGTCCTTTATGTCTTCCCCGTCGATGAGGACCCTTCCGTCCTGCGGGTCGTAGAGGCGGGCGATGAGGCTCGTTACCGTGGTCTTGCCCGCACCGCTCACCCCGACGAGCGCGACTCTGCTCCCTGCCTCGACGTCGAAGTCCACGCCGCCAAGGACCTCCCCGGCCTCGTCCTCGTAGGCGAAGCTCACGTCCTCGAAGGTAACCCGGCCGTCGAAGGCAGGCGCGGGAAGGGCTCCTGGTAGGTCCTTCACTGTCGGCTCCGCGTTCAAGAGGTCGATGATGCGCTCGCCGGAGACGAGTGAGGTGCCGATCTGGTTGACCTGCCGGCTCAAGGCCCAAAGGGGCGAGAGGAAGAGGGCGAGGTAGGCCACGAAGACGGTGAGATCGCCTAAAGAGAGGACACCGGACAGAACTTGCCTCGCCCCGAAGTACACCACCAGCGCCGTACCCAGTCCCCCTACGATCCCGAGGACGGTGCTGAACTTCGCCTCTATCATCGCGCTGTCCACGCTGGCCCTGAGGGACTCCCTGCTCTCGGTCCTGAAGCGCTCCATCTCGTCATCCTCACGGGCGAAGAGTTTGACGGCCCTTATGCCGATTATCGCCTCCTGCATGACGCTGGCGATGGCGCCCTCCCTCGCCCTCACGATACGCATCCGCTGCACGAGCGCCCTCCTGTAGCGGCTGACAGCGAGGAAGAGGAAAGGTACTGTGACGAGGGCGAGGAGGGTCAGTTGCCAGTCGAGCCAGAGCATGACGACCATCATCCCGATCAGGATGGTCACAGAGGAGAACACCTCGACTACCGAGTCGACGAGCATGGTGCGAACCTCTTTCACGTCGCTGGTGACGCGGGTTATGGTGTCCCCGGTGCGCTTGCTGCCGTGGTAGTCGAGGCCTAGGGCGTGGACTTTCGCGTACAGGGCCTCGCGCATGTCGAAGACGGTCTCCTGCCCGAGCTTCTGGAGCAGGTAGCGCCGGAACGAGGCGACGCTCCTGGTTGCCGTGAAGATCAAAACTATCAGGAACGCTATCCCCGCCAGAAGTAGTGCCTCATCGGCCAGAGGAGCGGGCAGCACGTCAGGGAGCGGCTTGTTGTCCGTCAGCACATAGTCGATGATCAGGGCCAGCGGCCACGGCTGCGCGAGGCTCATCAGCGTCTCGAGCAATAACACGACTAGCGCCACCAGAAGCCCAACGCGGCGGGGCCTCAAGAACGGCGTGAAGTTGGAAAGTGTCTCTCTGGTGCGCCGTAGCCCGGCGCGAACTTCCTTCAATCTATTCACCCGTATATGATACCTCACCACCCGCGGGTAGAATGTGCGAGTCTTACCCAACCACAGCACGGAGGCCAACGTGACGAGACGAATCCTCGCAGCCGTAGAAGACCTTTTGTTCAAGAGTAAGATCTCCGAGACGGCGTCCCAACTCGGCATCGACGCGGCGTTTCCCCGCAACCCCAGGAAGCTCCTCGAGGCCCTGCGCGAGTCCCCGCCCGACCTGCTCGTCATCGACCTCAACTCCGCCCGCTTCGAGCCGCTCGCCCTCCTCAGGAGCGTGAGGTCCGACGAAGCGACGCGGGACGTCTCCACAGTCGGCTTCCTCTCCCACGTCCAGAAAGACCTCGCCGTCGCCGCGCGGGAGGCCGGATGCGACCGCGTCGTCGCCCGCAGCGCTTTCACGAAGGATCTTCAGACTGGGAAATGGCTGGAGTGGCTATCTCCAGCTCCAGATCGTCATCGTGGACCCTGACCAACAAGTTCATTTTTCTATAGAACTCTTGCCTCTCTACCATTGACCTATCCCCCGAGGAGGTGAAGAACGAATGGTGATCAGGATAGGCGGTTACAACAAGATGACGTTGATCTTCTCCCCTGGCAGTTCCAGCGTATCCAAAGTATGTGTTGTCCACGCCCGGAGTTATGGACATTAGCAGGTGCCTAAGGAACTCGATCCTTGTTATCCCGGCAGCTACGTTCTCCAGCTTCGATAGGTCCTGCTGAACTATCATGATCTGATCCTGAATAGCGTCCCTCTTCTCATGGTACTCCTCTTTTAAGTAGTCTCCGTCTGTATAGAGTTCACGGGTACGATCTAGCTTCGTCTGTAGTTCACCCACCCGCTCGAGTAGTCTCTGACGGCTCTCAGAAGGGGAACGGTGTCTTCTCTTCAGGTCAGCTATCTTCTGGTAGCACCCCAGGGAACCGTGGTTGAGCCATGGAGTTGAAGAGCAAGCGGGTCCTGCGGCATTCTTGTTGGTGTCTAAGCTCAACAGGAGGATGCGCCAATGGACCCGCACAACAGATTCTGCCACAACGAGCGTTGCTGGGCCTATGGCCGAGCGGGTGAGGGCCACATCGTGATCCACAGCCAAAAAGAGCGCCGCTACAAATGCAAACGGTGCAAGAAGACCTTTTCCGAAACCAAAGGAACCGCCCTCTATCGGGCGCACAAGTCGCACGAGCTGATGGTTGCCGTCGTAACCCTGCTGGCTTATGGCTGCCCGATACAGGCCATCGTCGCGGCCTTCTCTTTGGACGAGCGCACCGTCCATCGCTGGCAGCGCGAAAGCGGGCACCAATGCCGGCGCCTACAAGAGCACCTCGTCGAGGCTGGAGAGGTGCTCTTGGAGCACGTTCAGGCCGATGAGCTGCGCGTGCGAGTCGTGGGTGGCGTGGTGTGGGTGGCCTCGGCGCTTTCGGTTGGTAGCCGGCTGTGGCTTGGCGGGGTGGTTCAGGTGCGGCGCGACCGAAGCTTGATTCGCACGCTCCTTGAGCGGGTGCGCGCCTGTGGAGCGTTCCAGAGCCTTTTGCTTTGCACCGATGGACTCTCCAGCTACCCCAAGCAGGCTTTGAGTGTGTTGCGCGAGCCGCTTCGCAGCGGCAAGCGAGGGCGTCCGAGGCTCCTTTTGCCGGAGGGACTGATGATCGCCCAAACGATCAAGCGCTACTCCCGGCGACGGGTGAAGGGAGTGATTCAGCGCATCGTGCGCGGCACGGAGGAGGCGGTACGGGCTCGGCTGAACGCTACGCAGGGAGGCGAGAGCGCGCAGATCAACACCTCCTACATCGAGCGGCTTCAAGGCACCTTCCGCTCCCGGCTTGCCCCATTGGCGCGCAAAACTCGCTCGGCGGTTCGCCAGAGGGCAACGCTTGAGGCTGGGATGTGGTTGATCGGAACGGCCTACAACTTCTGCTGTTGGCATCGCTCTCTGAGGTTGCCAAGAAGTGGCGCCAACGCCGAGGGGCGATGGACCGAACGAACCCCGGCACAAGCTGCTGGGCTCACCGATCACCGCTGGTCTTTTCACGAACTGCTTGTCTTTGGCGTTCCTCCGGCTGCACCCAAGCGGCGCGGGAGGCGACCAAAATGGTTGTTGGAGGCTGCTGATGATGCGGCTTGACTACTCATCCACGTTTGAATGGGGTACTACCGCTGTGCTGGTTTCATAGCCGCGCGTCGCTGGCTCTAGGACAACCTCTTCTCCGCTTTCAAACACAAAAACAACGGTAATCTCGGATAGGCCCGTGTCCACTTCCTTTTCATTGAAGAAATGTACCTGTATGCTTTGTTCTACCCTAAAGGGTGCGGGCCCCTCCACTCTGTGCGTTGCTCCACCAAAACCTTCTACCTGGCAGTGCACTTCCCCCCTATGGCGTAACCACCGATCCCCGAACAAGCCCAGGCCAGTACCGAGCAGTGCACCGAGCAGTGTTCCGGACACCGCCAAGCCCGCTGCAATCAAGGTGGCCGTGGGAGTGCTCACGGCGCGGGAATACGTCTGCGTCGTGCCCCTCTCGGCCCTCTGCTCAAGTGGGGTGTTCGGTTCCCTGCCTATGCCGGCGATCGCTATCAAGACGAGCAGGACGGTGATGACGAGCACCACAACCCAGGCCCTGGCCTGCTGTGTCATCCCCCGAACCACCTACGCCACCAGGACCGTCGCTGTGCGCCGTCCTGAGCACCTGGAGCATGGGACCGGGGCTCACCCCTCTCTTGCCTCCTCTCCCTCAACTCTCCCATAAGCCCCACAAGAGGTTTCATCTTCTCCAGGTTGGGATCTTGAAGCCTACTCAGCTTGCTCTCCCAAATTGAATCTGCGTCCGTCATGCTCTGCTCCTCCTCCGCAATTGATCCAGGCTATCTGTCATTCTAGAGAGCCGCAACGGTCGATGCCAAGGCTCGAAGCAGGTCGAAGACGAGGCACGAGAATCCCTTGTAAGGTTTCTCGAGTACCGACCCATTAGAAGGGGTAGCGGAGGCCCTCAGGAGCCATCCTCGTCGCTCTCAGAGGGTGTTGGAGCTGTATTCACTATCAAAACTGAGACTGGTGAGCTGACTTGTGTTCGCCACCTTCACATCCTCGGGGCCTACGACCACGGAGGCATCGGTCCGAGTCCGATAACCGGCCCTCATGTGGGTGTGTCGGACGTGGGTGTGTCCGACGAGAGCAGTGCCGGGATCTCTTCTGGAGGAAGCGGCTTTGAGAAGTGGTAGCCCTGGGCCATGTCGCAGCCCATCTCCCGCAAAAGCGTCGCCTGCCCCTCACTCTCCACCCCCTCGGCTATGACCTCCAGAGCCAACGTATGGGCCAACTCTATGATCATGTGAACAATCGCCGTGTCCTCCACGTCCTCGCCCAAGCCCATCACGAAGGACCTGTCTATCTTGAGGGCGTCGGCGGGTAGGCGCTTTAGGTAGGCCAGCGAGGAGTATCCCACCCCGAAGTCGTCTATGGAGATCCTCGCCCCCAGGTCCCTCAAGCGGTCGAGGGTCGCCGTGTCGCCCGCCAGCGCCCTCACGTATATCGTCTCCGTAACGTCGAGGGTGAGGCAGCTTCCCTCCAGCCCGGTCTCTTTCAGGATCCCTTCGACGGTCTCTGCCAGGTCGGAGCGGGAGAGCTGCCTGGCCGAGAGGTTCACTGACATAACCAAATGCGGGGTGCGAGGGTGTGCTTCTTGCCACTCCTTCGCCCTGAGGCAGGCCTCCCTCAAGACCTGCTCCCCCATCGGTATCACCAGTCCGCTCTCCTCGGCCATCGATACGAACTCATCGGGGTCCAGGAGTCCCCGCTTCGGATGCTCCCACCTCACCAGGGCTTCCACGGCGAAGACCTCGCCGGTCTGGAGACTCACGATCGGCTGGTAGTGGACGACGAACTCCTCCTGCTCTACGGCCCTCCCGAGGTCGTTCTCCGCCTCCAGCCTGTCGATCGCCTTCTCGTACATCACTGGGTCGAACACCGAGTAGCCCGTGCCCTCGTCCTTGGCCCGGTACATGGCGGTGTCAGCGTCCCTGAGAAGATCGTCCGGGTCCTTGGTGCGATCCTCACCTATCGCTATGCCGATGCTGGCACGGGCATACAGGTCTCGCCCGTCCAGCACGAACCGGTTCTTGAGTTCGTCGATGATCCGCTCTGCCACCCGCACCGCCTCATCGGCAGCCTCTACGTCCTCGACCAAAATTACGAACTCGTCGCCCCCGAACCGTGCGAGGGTGTCCTCGGACCTCAGGCACGCCTTGAGGCGTTCGGACACCGCCACCAGGAGCCTGTCGCCTGTCTCGTGGCCTAACGAGTCGTTTACGACCTTGAAGCCATTCAGGTCCATGAACAGCACCGCCACCCTGCCTTTCTTCCTCCGCCTCGTACGCCTAAGGGCTTGACTAAGGCGGTCAATGAAGAGCTGGCGGTTTGGGAGGTCGGTTAGGGGGTCGTGGAGGGCCCGATGCTCCAGGCGCTCCTCCAAGACCTTGCGCTCGGTAAGGTCGTAGAAGACCCCCTGCCAGTAGAGGGGATCTCCCGCTTCGTCCCTTACCAGCACCGCCTCCTCACGCACCCACACCACCGACCCGTCCTTGGCCAGCAGACGGTACTCCTCCCTGAAAGGGTCCTCGCCCCCCGCCTCGAAGCGCTCGTCGGCGGCAAGGATCCTCTCACGATCGTCTGGGTGGAGACGCTTGGGCCACAGCTTTTGAGTCTGCCACTCCTCGGGGGTGTAGCCGAGCATCTGCTCTATCTGCGGGCTGGTGTAGAGCGAGGTGTGAGGGTCGTCTACGGGGTCTATGTAGGTGACGGCGGGTATCTGCTCTACCAGGGTGCGGTAGCGTTGCTCCGCGTCACTGATCTTCTGCTCTGCCCTCTTGCGCTCACTTATGTCCTGGATCTGGGAGACGAAGTACAGCGGCTCGCCTTCTTCGTCGTGCACCATCGAGACGCTCAGGAGGATCCACACTACGTGACCCTCCCTGCGGAAGTAGCGCTTCTCCGTCTGGTAGGTGCGCGTCTCCCCGGCCAGCATCCTGCGCAGGTTGTCGAGGTCCACATCGAGGTCGTCGGGGTGGGTTATGTCCTGGAAGGTCTTGCCCATTAGCTCTTCTTCTGGGTAGCCGAGTATCTCGCATAGGGACCGGTTGACCTGCAGCCAGCGCCCGTCTGTCCCCACCAGCGCCATCCCGATAGTGGCGTTGTCGAAGGACCTCCTGAACCGTTGTTCGCTCTCCCCAAGCGCCGCCTCTACCCGCCTGCGCTCAGTTATGTCGAGCATGAACCCCTGCCAATACCGGGACCCGCTCGCCTCGTCCTCGACCAAAACAGACTCGTTGCGAACCCACACAGTACGCCCGTCGCGGTGGAGCACGCGGTACTCGCTAGCGAACACCTCGCCAGGCTCACCCGTCCGCTCGTCCTCGGATTGCATCCGCCCTCGGTCCTCGGGGTGCCCCATGCGCCACTTCATATCCGGATCCTTGCACTCCTCAGGGGTGTAACCGGTCAAGTCCTCTATCCTGGGGCTCATGTACATGGCGGAGTCGGGGCTGCCTATCTCCTGGACGTAGACGACCGCCGGGACCCGCTCGACGAGCGTACGGTACCTCTCCTTGGCCCGCCGAAGCCGCTCCTCTGCCTCCTTGCGCTCGGAGACATCCCTGGAGGTGACCACCACGCCCCCAACTGCCGGATCGTCTAGCAGGTAGGTGCCCACGCTCTCCATCCACCGCCACGAGCCATCCTTGTGGCGGAAGCGGTACTCGGCCTTGTTGGTGACGACGCCCCCCTCGGCGAGAGCCTTCTCGGTCTCCTCCAGCACGTGGGAAAGGTCGTCCGGGTGGACGTGGTCGAGCACGTTCATCGTGCCGATCTCCTCGTCGGGGTCGTAGCCGAGCCCCCTCTCGAAGGCGGGGCTTGCGTACCTCAAAGTGCCGTCTGGGTCCACTATCGCGACGATCTCCGAGGAGTTCGCCACCACAGAGCGCAACCAGCGATCGTCTTCCCCGGGCGTCCCGTTGTCATGCCTGGGCTCATCAGTACCACCATGAGGGGCACCGTTACCGAGGTCGTTCCGGTCTCGATCCGAGGGGTCCACGTTTCCCTCCCCGCCGCTGGTCCCACTACCAGGGCCAAGTATACAGCCCGGTCCTGGTGAAGGACTAACCCAGAGGCCTCCCCATCCTTACCTCACAGTCGGCCTTGAGGCAATCTATCACCACATCCCGCTGGGTCTCATCCTCCCAGAGGTCACGGAAGAGTAGCTCCTCTTCGGGGTAGTCCTCACCAATCCTTTCCAGACATCCCTCTACCCAACCATCTACATAGTGTGGATCAAGTGCCAACCCGAGGTAGAAAACCTCCCCGTCGTAGCCGTGGTCGTACCCGATTGCGGCCCTACCAGTGAAGCCTTCCTCTCCTCCCCCACCGGATGATCCGCCTGCGACCATGGTGTCATGATACGCAGATTCAGCTGTTTCTTACTCTACAGGACCGGGAGTTTGCAGGATCCTGCAAACGAACTTCGGAGAACACCTCTTTCTACGCACTCGGGTGAATAAGCCTTTTCATACCTCTAAGTACCTGTTTGCCACTACTAGTAGCGACTAAAATCACGCATCTGGGGGATGTATCCATGCTCACAAAGCGCTACGCTGCCCTTGCGGTCGGTGCCAGGGTCCGGCTGCATCGTGTAAGGAGGTCCTGCCCATGAGAGGCCGCAACCGGATACCCTTCGACCGCCACCCGCTCGCGATGCTCTTAGGCGCAATCATCGTGGTCGTGGGGGTACTCACCGCCATCTTCGTTGTCGGGCTTGGCGGGGTGTTCCACTTTCTCTTTAGCTTCCTGTTGCCTATGGCGCTGATACTCCTCGTGGTGGTGGGGACGATCGGCCTCGCGGTGCAGGGGGGCGCGAAGGTCTTGGACAGCAGGGACCAACCGTCCTCTGCGAACGTCAGGAATCACCCTAGAGGCGGAACCCTCTCCAATCCGGTGTACTGGCTAGTGATGAGTCTCTTCTTGGTCGCAAGCGTGGCGATGGCTTGCTTCTTTTGGTTGGTCATCCGCGACCAGTGGATACACGATAGATTGCTCGTAGCAGGGCGCTTCGACGAGGGCGAGACCTTGCGCGTGCTGTTCTTGCTGCTGGCCACGGTGGCGGTGTCGTCCGGGCTCTTATGGAGACACTACCGAAGGATTGATGCCTACGGCTCCCCGCTTGAGACGCTCTTCATGGCGGTGTTCACGCTGTGCGCCGGGCTGGCAGCGGTAGCCGTGCTACCCGCCCTCTTCGCGGGCTGACTTTCTAGAATCCCCTCAAGACGAACTTCTTAGAACCCCGTCAATGCGAAGTTCAACTTCTGAGAATCCCCTGTGAGGTTCCTGGAGTACCTATTATCTACCAGAAGGGTAGCGGAGGCCCTCAGAAGCCATCCTCGT
>JACCSM010000422.1 GCA_013698525.1 Rubrobacteraceae bacterium | reverse complement strand
TTGTTGCGCCGTCCGGCGTCGAGGCTCCCGAAGACCTCGTCGAGGACGAGGAAGCCCAGGGTGTTGCCGCCTCGGGAGGCCACGATCCTCGAGAGCGCCACCCTCGCGGAGAGGCTGGCGACATCTGACTCGCCGCCCGAGAAGCGTTCGATGGCGTAGGAGTCGTCGAAGCGGTCGAAGAGCTTGACGCGGTAGTTGTCGTCGAACTCCATCCGCTCGTAGCGGCCGTCTGTGAGCTCTCGCACTAGGTTGGACGCCTCGACCTCGAGCATCGGACGCGCCCTCGCCGTCAGGCTGCGGAAGAACACGGTGAAGAGGCCGTCCATCTCGTCCATGCGCGAGGCCGCGGCCGCCTTCTCGTTGGCGAGCTTCCTGTCGTCGTCGAGGCGTTTTAGTTCTGTTTTGGCACGTTCGATGCGGTAATCTGCATCTTTCCACTCGCCACCGAGCCCCTCCCGCGCGTCCCTCAGCTTCGACAGCTTTTCTTCGGCAGCCGTCACGATCTCAACGGAAGCCTCGTAGGCCGCCTCGTCGAAGTCGAGGGCGGAGATCCCACGCCTCAGCTTCTCCGCAGTGGCCTCCGCTTCCCCTCCGAGCTCTCGGGCAGCCTGCAAGGCGTTCTCGATCTCAGGGCGCGTCGAGAGGCGCCGCTCCAACTCCTCGACCCTGCCGAGTGCTCGTTCCAGCCGGTCCTTCTCCTCCCGCTTCTCCCTGTGGGCGTCGGCGTCATAGGTAATGTCGGCCAGCTCTTCGAGATCCTCTGCGAGTTCCGCGATGCGCCCCGTTAGCTTTGTGTGCTCGGCGGCCAGGCTCTTTACCTGCGGGCGCGCATCGCGCAACTCCCTCAGCCGGTTGCAGCGGGCGCGGGCGGCTTCGAGGTCGGCCTCGGTGGGGGCTTCCGTGCCTGCGATGCGGCCTTCGATCTCCTCCAGGGCGGACCTGGCCTTCTCGAGGATTTCAGCGCGGTTCTCGGCGCGGTTCTCGGCGCGGACCTTAGCCTCGCGCAGTTCTCGCCAGCGGTTTAAGTTCGAGGCGACCCTCATTAGCTTCTCGCCAGTCTCGTCCGCCGAGGCGGCCAGCTTCTCGGCCTCTCCGGTCTCACGGTCGGCGCGGCGACGGATCGCGGCTGCCTGCCTCCTCAAAGTGTCGGAGATCTCCGCCTGCTCCCCGCTCTCGAACTCCCTGTGGCAGGTGGGGCAGTGCTCCTCCGCGCCGCTGTCGATGGCCTCTCTTGCCTTGTCGATGTTCTTCGCTTCGCTCTCGTCGGCGTTGGCCTTTCCCCTGTGAAGCGCAGCGAGCTCCCGCAGCTTCTCCTCCTGCTCGCGCAGCTCGCGCTCCGCCCGCTCCAGGTCCTCGCCGCCAGAGAGGTCTTCGAGAGCCTCCATGAGCCTGGCCACTTCTTCCCGCGCCGCCCTATACGACTCGTCGGCCTCGCCGACCTCCTTCGCCGCGACCTTGTAGGCGTCGTGGTCCCCCGTGAGCCTCCTTAGCTCCTCGTGGTTGGCCTCTGCCCTCTCCAGCTCCCCAGCGGCCCGTTCCAGCACCGCGAGGGTCTCGGAGAGCAGCTCAGGACCGTCCAGGTCGAAGAGATCGTGGAAGCCTGGCAGAGCGTCGTCCACTTCTCCGTCCAGCGACTCCAGATCGTCCGCGACCTCGCCCTCGATGTCCGAGAGGCGTCGCTGCGCGTGCAAGTGCTCCCTGCGGTCGCGGGCGCGCTGCTCGGAGCGACGCCTGTCCTCCTCAAGTCGTTCCAGCTCGAAGGTGACCTCCGGAAGCCTGGCTGTCCGGGGCTTCAGGCGGCCCAGCTCGTCCTCAGCGGCGGCGAGGTCGGCGAGGGCCTTCTCCGCCTCCGCGCGGCGGTCTCCTGCGCGGCGCCCGTCGGCCTCGGCCTCGCGCAGGTCGGCCGTGAGACGCGAGTGTTCGCGGTATGTACTCTCCAGGGCGGCACGGACCTCGCGAGCGGATTTCAACTCTTCTTCGGCGGTGTCGTACTCCTCAGAGACCTTCGCCAGTTCGGTTTCGAGGCGGACGCACTCTTTACCGGCGTCCTCCAGCTCGGTCTGGAGCGAGTCGAGGTCGGCTTCGGCGAGGCGGCCTTCGAGGAGCCGGGCTTCGGAACGGAGGTCGTTGCGGTCCTCGCGCAGGAAAGATTGGGCCGTCTCAACGCTGCTGATACCAAGGAGCCTGCTGATCTTACGCACCCTGCTTATGCCCTCGTCGTGGGCGAAGAAACGAAGTTCCTTCTGGCGGGCGTAGAACGTCGCCTCGAAGGCCGTCCTGTCCATCCCGAGCAGGTTCTCCTCGACCCAGCGCGTCACGTCGGCAGTCCCGCTGACGATCGTCCTGCCCGCGGCGTCGAGAGCCTCGGCACTCGTCGAGCCACTCCTCAAACGTCGGCGCACGGCAAAGGAACCGCCGTCGGTCGCCAGTGTCACCTCGACGGTGGTCGGGTCCTTCGTCGTGCCGCCGCTCCAGGGGATCGACTCGTTGGCGAAGCGCGGTCCGCCGCCACGAGAACCGAAGAAGGCCCACAGAATGCTCTCGAACAGGGTCGACTTGCCAGCGCCGTTCGGCCCGACGACCCCGATCGCCCCTTCGGGCGGATAGAGTTCCACTGGCTCCCTCAGTTGCTTGTAGTTCTCTATAAAGAGGCGCTCCAGGATCACGCGGCGCTCTCCGGCTCTTCGCTCGCCGCCCGCGTCAGGTACGCGCGTCCCTTCTCCAGGAACTCTTTTGCGAACTTCGCCTCGATCTCGCCACGTTCCTTGCGCTCGGCGACGAACGCCGCGAACTCCTCGCCGAGTGGTCCGAAGACGGCGGTCGATGAGCCATTCCTCTCGAGGTCCTCGGGTCGTTCCTCAGCGTGGATCTCCAATGAGAAGTTCAGGCAGCGGCGCTGCAGATCTCGCAGCAACTCGCGGTCAATGCCGCTCGCCACCCCGTGCCTGACGTCGTAGGCCCTGAGGCGCGCGATGGTGCCGTCGAGGTCGATGCCCGAAGTCCTTTCGTGCACAGCCTCAGTCAGCTTCGTGGCGTCCATGTCTCGGGCGGAGATCTTGGGCAGATCCAGCATCGGACGCGCCGCTATCTCGACGTGCTCGACGCTCCCCAGTCCCTTGCTGTCGAACTCTACGATGGCGAAGCCAGGTTCCGATTCCACCTCCCCGAACCCGAAACGCTCCGTAGCCCCGGCATAGTAGGCGTTCGGCTTGTGCTCGTGGAACTCGTGGTAGTGGCCGAGGGCTATGTAGTCGAAGCCGCCCTCGAGCATCCCCGGCTGCAGATTCGCCTCTCCCATCTCGTGCTGGCGGGCTTCGAGGCCTGGCACCATCCCGTGCGTCACGAGTATGTTCACGTCCGCGTCACGCGCCGGGGTCACGGCTCCCGTCCCGAAGACAGCCCCGTGCGGGACAAGAGTCACGCCCACGGTTGCGCCATCTACGTCGACAGTCTCGTAATCTATATCGAAGCCGTGGGCGGAGATCGCGTTTACCAGGTTCGCGTACTCCAGGGCCGCGGTCGTGGAGCGGAGGCGCGGCGTCTCATGGTTACCCGCTGCGACCAGGTAGGGGATGTCCTGGCTTGTGATGCGGAAAGTCTGTTTCAGGAAGCCGATGATCACGTGCGTTGCAGGGCGCACAGAATCGAAGACGTCGCCGGAGTGGACCACCAGATCCACATCCCGCTCAAGGATGGCGTCCACAGCCCGCCCGTAAGCCTCCTGGACGTCCACCTCTCGCTGATTGCGGCTAGTCTCTTGATGGAGCTTCGCGTACCTCGTGTACCCCAGGTGCGTATCCGAGATGTGGGCGATCCTTACGATCTCATTCCTCCTACATAGGTCACCTTATTCTACGCATCGCCGCAAGGTCTTAAGACAGCGCCAGGAAAGCTGCTTCCTCTTTCGCGTGAAAGCGCTTCACCGCTATAAAGCGTTCTCTGAGTAGGTCGGCCGTCTCCGACACCGAACAGTTGCCCTGGCGAATCCAGACCACCTTCGGCGGCGCTCCTCGCAGAAGACTGCGTTGGTGGAAATCCGCATCTTTGGAAACGATGGTGTACCCATGCTCGGCGGCGTAGTTCCACACTTCGGATTCGCTCGCTGTGTCCATGCCGATATCGTGGACGTGAGAACATTCTGGACACACGTCGGACCAATCGCGGGGAGAGGTTCTGGTCGAAGAGCAGCCTCAAAAAGAGGGCTCTGCCACAAACCTGCGCTCGAAATCAGCGGCAAAAGCCAGGCTTGCGCGAATATCTTCCGCCTCCAGAAACGGGAAGTCGGCCAGGATCTCCTCCTGAGACATACCGGAGGCAAGATAGCCTAGGATGTCATAGACGGTAATCCGCATTCCTCGGATGCACGGCTTTCCGCCCCGCATGTCGGGATCTATGGTGATGCGCTCACGGTAATCCACGTCCGAAGTTTACGTCTCGAGAGGAGCCAGTTCAAGAATCAAACACACCTGCTTCACGAGCTTCGCATACTCTAGCGCGAGATCGCGACCAGGGCTAGTCCCTCATTCGATCCAGGCCGGAGAGGATCCTGGACGCGTCGCGGCGGCCTGACCCTGTTCTCGCCGGACGCTTCAGGTTCCAGCGGAAGTTCTTATAGGGGTCGGCGGCGCCGTGTCCGGTGCGGTGTGCCGCCTGCACGGCGTCGAGGGCCTCGTAGACCTGCTCGTCCGGGACGCCCTGTATCTCGGAGCGGATGGCGGCGATGGCCGGTGGCTTGGTCGTCAGGCTGCGCATGACGGCGAGGACCGAAGACGCCGCGTCCCCGCGCTGCTCGCCAAAGATGTCCGTACCCTGCTTGCCCATGAGGACAGGCGGGCGCGGGAAGCGCCCGAAAACGGGCACGGCGTAGTGGGCGTGCCTGAGAAGGAGCCGGCCCTTTTCGAGTTGCAGTAGTTCTTCCCTCGTCGTCCCCGAGAAGGAGCGGTAGCTGGAGTTGGTGAGCTCCTCGTCGCCGATGCGGCCGTAGAGGCTCGTCGCAGCGTTCCCGATCACCTCGTCATCGACCTTGCTCCTGAACTGCTGTGCCCCGAAGAGCGTGAGGCTGAGGTGCCGCCCCCGCGCGGAGATGTCCACGAGCGTGTCCTTCAAGGACGAGGTTCTCGAGTGGCCGGACGGGGCGTACTTGTTTAGTTCGTCTACGAAGATTATGAGCTTGTCCACCCCGAGCCTGCCAGTCTCTGCGAGCTCCCAGATCTTCGAGATGACGCTGGTGACGATGAGATCCTGTGGCACACCGGTGAGCTGGGAGATGTCTACGACGCGCATTTCATTGTCCTCGAACGGGCCGTCCGCGCGCGGCAGGTCGCCGTGCTCGACGCGCCCGTGCGCCAGGAGGCCCCCGCACTTGTTCGGGAGCACCTTGAAACGGTTGCGGACCTTGGCGATGGTCATGTGGTTGTGGCCGTTCCAGGATGAGACGTTCTTGCCATCCTGGTGGGCGGCCTCGAAGTAGTCTTCGATCTCATCGAGAAGCCCGTAGAAGTCCGCCGTTGTCCTGACGCCCTTGTCACGCAGCTCCTCTATGAAACCGCGGAACTTGTCGTCCATGTCCGATGGCTCGAAGACGTAGCCGGCGTAGGGCAGCACGTCCCCGAGCTCCCAGATCACCGGATACACGCAAGAATCTTCCCCTCGCGCGCTTCTCAAGGTATTCAGCTTGCGCGCGGGGATGCCCTCGGCGTGCACGATCCGCTCCCCTGACTCCATCCCGTATCGCAAGGGGGCGAAGATCCTGAGGTTCTCGAAAGGCCTGACCTCGATACCGAGGGACTCGTACATCTCCCTATCTTCAGCCGGCAATCCTCGCTGCCCAGCCTTCTCGTAGCGCTCCGCGAGCTCGGGGTCGTCCTCCGCGATTACCTCGACCGGCTTGTCCAGGAAAAGGAGGTCGGCGCCCTTCACGTTGAACATGAGCGCGGCGACCCTCTTGTCCTCGACGGTCTGGAATGTGCTCGCTATGGTAAAGAGGGCGTGGCTGGTCTTGGTCGAGAGACCGCTCATGCCCGTGATGTTGAGATGACCAGCCTCGGGCCCGAGCAGGTACTCCTCGTCCACGTAGAGGGGTGTGCGCTGAGGACTTCCGTTCTTCTCGTTGCCGTTCTCGTGCAGGAGCATCGGGATGCTGTGTCCCGAGAACTCCTCGGTCCCGAGGGCGAACTCGATGGCCGCGTTCGTGGCGAAGAATACAGGGCCGGTGCGTACGGGGCGTTTCGACTTTTTTCTATCGTTACGGTGCTTGGTCGCGAGGACGCGGGCGCGGAAGACGAGTATCTCGACCCGCTCGGAGAGCGCTTCGAGCGAAGGGTCGCCGTCGAAGGCGTAGAAGTCGTCGAGGAAGCTCTGCAGGTCGGAGTAGCGGCGCGGGTCGTCGAGCACGGCGACGGCCGTTGCGTCCTCTGACTCGGCGGCGACGATGTGCCCGATGTCGAGGTTCTGGGCAGCTTCGGTCTCCGCGGTCCAGAAGAAGAACTCGTGGGCCGTGGCCGGGCTCTCCTCGCTGGTAACGACCCGGCCTATCGGGCCCGAGGTCTGGTCAAGGAAGTCTTCGTGCAGCATCTAGTTCCTCCCGTTCGATGCGAGTTGGCGCTCCAGCCGTGCGTAGGCCCGCTCAGAACCCTGCGCCAGCGGCTTCAGGACCTTCTCGACGTACTGGATCGGGTAGATCATTGCCGGCCACCTCGGGTCAGGCTTCGCCAGGGGCGCCCGCTCGGCGAGGATCCAACGCGATATCTCGTCGACCTGCCCCGGTTCGGTGTCGCGCGGCGCTTCGACACGCATCAGCGAGCCGAGGGCGTCGGCGCCGGGCTGCGGCGGCCACATCCTGAGGTACCAGGAGGTTCGCCGCTCGCCCTGGTCGCGACGAAGCTGCCAGTCGGGGACGAAGCTCGTCGTCCGCATCCCGGGCTCAAGGTCGAGCAGCATCCCGATGTCCTTCCCCACGAACTCGGGACGGGCCACGCTCTTTATGAGGCCGATGGCGCGCCTGTTCGATTCCCTGATGTCTTTGAGCTGCCCGTCTACCGCGATCCAGGCTTCGGAATCCTCGAGAACCCTG
>JACCSM010000167.1 GCA_013698525.1 Rubrobacteraceae bacterium | reverse complement strand
GACGATGTCCTCTGCAATGCCCCTTATCTCCGAGTTCTTGCTCTTCTGCAGGGCGACCTCGGCCATCGCTATCGCGGACTCGTGGTGCGGGATCATGTTGTCTATAAACGCCCGGTCGAAGGGGTCCGCGTCCGCGAGCTGCTGCGGGTCCTTCATCATGCCCATCATCGACATGTCCTCGCCGGACATCTTCATGACTGGGCCGTCGAGGTTCTCCCTTATCCCATTGAGCTTCTTTATCTCGGCCCGTTGCGAGTCGATGATGTTCTGCGCGAGCCGCCTTGTCTTTGCATGCTCGGCATTCTTCAGGGCGACCTGGGCCATCTCGACCGCCCCCTCGTGGTGGGACACCATCGCGTCCGCGAACGCCGCGTCGGAGTATTTGCCGTTGGGCATGACCATCTTCCGAGACATGGCCGACATGTTCCCGGAGCCCATCTCCCCATGGTCCATCCCGGCCATCCCGCCCCTGTTCTTCTCCCCTTTATGGGCGGTCCCGCCACCCGGCTTGCCGTGGTCCATACCCTGCATACCGCTGTCCTTATTCCCGCCGGAGCTACCCGCGTTGCCTCCGCAGGAAGCGAGCACCAGCGCGACCGCCAACAGCAGCCCGGGCAGTCCGCGCCTCGTCAACGCTTTCATGTCGTCTCCTCGTTGTTGGTGTTTCAGCAACTCAACTGTGTCCCACGCGCTGCGCCCGGGAGAGCAGGGAGCCTACAGCCGGTACACCTGCAAGAGTGGGAGGGTCGGTCCTCGCGGTAGATAAGCAGTAGTCGGCGAGGGATACGGTCCTCGGGGCGGCGAGCCACTGTCTCGCCGCCGCTTGTGTGCACCGAGCAATAATCCGAGGAACGCCGTGCCGAACAAGGCGAGGACGACCGCAAAGGAGGCTGTAAGAGTGTGCCCGCACGCCGGATCTTCCGTCCCATGCCCGCCCGTATGATCCGCAGCGTGCCCGCCGGTCGGAGCCGCGATATGCATGGGATGCGGCCCATCGCACCCGCGGGACATCTCGTGCGTGAAGCCCAGGACGCCATGGCAGAGAAGAGAGAAGCCAGGACTCGATCGCTAGTACCGGAGGGTGTAGCCGGCCTCCGCAATGACCTCCTTGAACTGCTCGTCCGTGACCCTGTTGGTCTCGTAAGTCACCTCGACGGTGCCCTCCTTGTGGTCGGCCTTCGAGTCCCGAACCCCGTCGAGCTCGGTGAGCGCCTCCTGGACGCTCGACTCGCAGTGGCCGCAGGTCATGTCCGGGACGTTCAACTTCTTGGTCTCCGTCATCACGATGCTCCCATCTGCTAGACCCTGAGGAACCGCTCGACGGCTGCGGTCAGCTCTTCTATCTTCTCGTCCGCGCCCTCGCCCTTCTCTATGGATTCGCGGACGCAGTGCTCGACGTGGTCTTTGAGCAGGATGGTCCCGACCTTCTCCAGCGCCGCGATGGCGCTGGAGATCTGGGTGAGGACGGCCACGCAGTAGACCTCTTCGTCCACCATCCGCTGCAGGCCCCGCACCTGCCCCTCGATGCGTCTCAAGCGGTTCTGCACCTTCTCCTTGTCGCTGGCTCTTATGTAGCCGTGCTGGATCTCACGAACCTCATCCGTCGGGACCCCTCCGGATCCTTGCTGCTGCGTCAAATCAGTCGCCTCCTCTCACGTTCTTCTCTAACGGACCCTCACTCGCCGCAACCTCAGGGCGTTCGCCAGCACCGTGACGCTGGAGAGCGCCATCGCCGCCGCCGCGAGGACAGGGTTCAGGAACCCGTACTCCCCCAGAAGCGGTTGCAACGTTGCCGGCACGCCGCCGGCATCGCCGGCGAAGACCGGGTAGAGGGCGCCGGCGGCCACCGGGATGAGGAGCACGTTATATGCGAAGGCCCAGAACAGGTTCTGCTTGATGTTCCTCACCGTGGCCTTGCTGAGGGCGATGGCGCGCGCCACACCACGTACGTCGCCGCCGATCAGCGTCAGGTCCGAGGCCTCTATGGCCACGTCCGTGCCCGTGCCGATGGAGATCCCGACGTCCGCCCCGGCCAGTGCCGGGGCGTCGTTGATGCCGTCTCCGACCATCGCAACCCTCCTACCTTCCGACCGCAACCTCGCGATCTCCTCGGCCTTGTCCTCGGGCCGCACCTCGGCGAGAACCCTGTCTATGCCGAGCTCCCTCGCGATGGCGGCCGCAGTGCGCCGGTTGTCGCCGGTGAGCATGGCTACGTCCAGCCCCAGAGAGTGCAGCCGCAACACGGCCTCCCTCGACTCGTCCCGCACCACGTCGGCGACCGCAACCAGCCCAGCTGGGCTGCCGTCCACGACGACGAACATCGGCGTCTTGCCCGCCTCCGCGAGCTCTTCGCCGCGCGGAAGCAGGCCATCCTCGTCGACGCCCGACTCCTCGAGGAACCGCCGGTTGCCGATCAGTACCGTGCGTCCCTCCACCGAAGCCCTCACACCGCCACCACTCGTCGCCTCGAAACCTTCGGCGTCCGCCAGCACGAGACCCCGTTCTCTCGCGCCCCGAACGATGGCCTCGCCGAGCGGATGTTCGCTGCCGCGTTCCGTCGAAGCGACGAGCCGCAGGAGCTCCTCTTCGGGGATGCCGTTCGTGACGACCACGTCAGTCAACTCCGGCTCTCCCTTGGTGAGGGTGCCGGTCTTGTCGAGGACTACCGCGTGAAGCGCGTGGGCACCTTCGAGGGCCTCGCCACCCTTGATAAGGATCCCCTCCTCAGCGCCGCGACCGGTGCCGACCATGATCGAGGTCGGCGTCGCCAGCCCCATCGCACACGGGCAGGCGATGATTAGCACAACGACGAAGTTCGAGAGCGACAGCGTGAAAGCAGGCTCCGGTCCAAACAGAAGCCATACTACAAACGTAATGGCGGCGAACGCCATGACGACGGGCACGAAGACGCCGCTGACCCTGTCCGCGAGCCTTTGTATGGGCGCCTTCGACCCCTGGGCCTCCTCGACCATGCGCGAGATCTGCGCGAGTGCCGTGTCCTTGCCGACCTTCGTAGCCTCGAAGCGGAAGGAGCCGGACTTGTTGACCGTGGCGCCGATGACCTCGTCGCCCACCCGCTTGGCGACCGGGACGGACTCGCCTGTGATCATGGCCTCGTCCACCGCCGAAGCACCAGAGGCGACAACCCCGTCCACAGGGATCTTCTCCCCAGGCCGCACGACCACCACGTCGCCAACACGCACGTCCTCAACCGGGACGTCCAGCTCCTCGCCGCCCCTGACCACGCGCGCAGTCTTCGCCCCCAGCACCGCAAGCTTCTTGACGGCCTCGTTGGTGCGCCCCCTTGCCCGCGCCTCGAGGAGCCGACCGAGCAGTATGAGCGTGACGATGAGCGCCGAGGTGTCGAAGTACACGTCCGCCCCAGCCCCCACGAACAGCCCTGGCGCCACCGCACCCACCGCGCTGTACAGGTAAGCCGCGCTGGTGCCTAAAGCGACCAGCGTGTTCATGTTGGCTTGTCCATGCCTCAAGGCCCCCCAGGCACCCCTGTAAAAGCGCCAGCCCGCCCAGAACTGCACCGGCGTCGCCAGTACCAGGAGCCCCAGGTTCAGCCACGCCACCGGCACGGGGAGCATGAAGCCGAGCATCATGGGAAGGCTCCCGGCCAGGATGAGCGCCGTGAGCGTCGCTGCCACAAAGACGTCGCGCTTGAGCTTCCCGTATTCGCGCTCGTGCGCATCCTGGACCGAAGCCCTTCCTTCGTGACGGACTACCGCGTAGCCCACACCCTCGACAGCGCGTTCCAGGTCACTCGGCGCAACCTCGCCCGCCGGGTGCCTGACAGTGACCCTCTCGCTCGCCATGTTCGCGCTCGCGTCGAGCACGCCAGGCACCTTCTTCAGCGCTCGCTCCACACGCCCCGCGCAGCTCGCGCATGTCATCCCCGCAACCGGAATCGTGATCGTAGCCAAACCCCGCTTCTCCACGACCGAGCCTCTTCTTTCATTTCTTTGTACCATACCCCCCTACCCTATACAGAGAAAACAAGAATGTCAAGGTGGTTGGACTCAGATGGCAGAAAGCTTCCGCCGGAGCCTCGCCGGGGACTGCTTCGGGGCCCCTAC
>JACCSM010000132.1 GCA_013698525.1 Rubrobacteraceae bacterium | reverse complement strand
CTCGACCAGACCGCGCCTATGGAGGCGCAGGCGAGCAGGGCGATCACGGCTTCAGGGACGTTCGGCAGGTAGGCGGCGACCCTGTCGCCCCGCCCGACGCCCATCTCCCTCAGGCCGGCGGCGAGCGCGGCGGTCCTCTCCTGCAACTCGCCCCAGCTCACCTCGCCCAGCGATCTCGCCTCGGACTGGTGCAGGATCGCGGGCCCGTCCGGATGATCTGCGGCGTGTCTCAAGACGTGCTCGGCGTAGTTCAGCTCAGCCCCAGGGAACCACTCCGCCCCTGGCATCTCGCGCTTCCCGAGCACCCTCTCGTAGGGCTTCGACACTTTGACGTCGCAGTACTCCCAGATCGAAGCCCAGAACCCTTCGAGATCGGTGACGGACCACTCCCAGAGCTCGCTATAGTCTCTGAAGGAGAGGTCCTTCTCGGCTTTCAGCCACGCCATGTAGTCGGAGATCCTGGCGTTATCTTTGAGCTCTTCCGAAGGCTCCCAGAGCGGGGTCCCTTCCGCGGTTTCGGTCACGAGTCTCCCTTCCCGAGTACCAGCTCTCTAGCTATGGAAACCTCATTCATGTCCCTCCTTCACCTCGAGGAAACCGCCTGTCCCAGGCAAAATCTTTCCCCGGTGCGCCACCGGGAAACCAGTATAAGGCAAAGCCCTCGCAGGACGACAGTCCGGCGCCCTTCGCTACCCGAACGCAGGGGTTCTGTCTTCCGGGGTAGGGACGGATCCTACTCGGACTGCAGGGCCGCTTCGACGAAGTGGAGCCGGTCGTTGCCCCAAAACATCTCACCGCCGACGAAGAAGGCCGGGGCCCCGAAGACGCCCCGCTCCACCGCCTCCGAGGTCGCGGCCTTGAGATCCTGTTTCACCTCAGGGCTCGCGGCCCCACTCAGCACCTCCTCCGGATCGACCCCGATCCGCCTGGCGACCGTGGAGACCGGGGCGTCCTCATCGGCTTCTAGTCCTTCCGGAGCCCCGCCCTCCTCCCAGTACAGCGCGAAAGCCTCTCGGGTGAAAGCCTCCAGCTCTCCCCTCTTCCGCAAGAACATCGCCGCGCGCATCGTTTTGAGGGTGCGGAATGGGAAGGGGACGGGGAACTCCAGCGGCAGGCCGTAGTACTCGGCCCAGCGACGGATATCCCGCCCCTGGTAGCTGGCCTTGGGCTTCGTCTATATCGGGGCCTGCAGTCCTACCGCCTTGTGGACCGCGCCCAGCAACATCGGCCGCAGTACCAGTTCAGCCCCGTTTTCCTCACAGATGCGTCCTACCCGCCCGTAGGCCAGGTAGGAGTAGGGGCTTACGAGGTCGTAGTAAACCTCTACCCGCTTCATACCGACTCCTTTCGCTGTGACAGCTTGTCAGCACCCCAGCATGCTACGCCCTTCAGGCTTCGCTTGTCAGCATTTCAGCTGGTCGTTTCTGCTTATAGCCTCTCGCTCGTAGGCGGATGTGTGATTCGCAGAGGGTCGATACTCCTGTCATACCAAGTCCGGGTGAATGCCAACGCCACAATGGAGCCAGCCATCGCCCACCAGCCTCCTACTCCTACCCCTTTTGCTCCTCATGGTAGTGGATTCCCGCTCCTCGCTTTCGCGGGGACAGGCCCCGCGGGATATGAAGTGTAAGGGGGAGCCGCTGTGTACCCGCAGCCCGAACGCGGTCCTCTTCGAGCGCAATTGGTATCAATCACTTTGGAGGGGAAACCTGACAGGAGCCAGCATTCAGCAAACGAAAAGCGGCGGGACCGGATTACGTTCCGGTCCCGCCAGTTGTTCTGCGAACGTTTTTGGAGTTCTAGGCAGTCTGCCCCTCTGCCGCCTCCTCCTGTTCCTGGCGCCTGGCGCCTATCGCGAAAGCGAGCGCCGTGATCCAGACCGCTATGATGAGGATGAAGGCCACGGTGGAGAGGCTGGACGAGAGGCCAACGGCACCGAAGAACGTGTTCGCGTTGACGACGAGGATGAACCCGCCGACGGCGGTACCCATGATACGCGTCGGCAATATGCGAACGATGTAGGCCGCGATGGGGGCGGCGATCAGACCGCCGAGGAACAGGGCCCCAACGATCGACCACGGCACCTCCGCCAGGCTAAGGCCGAACAAGAAGCCGATGCTCGCGCAAACGGCGATCACGAACTCGCTGGTGTCCACCGTGCCGATGATCTTGCGCGGCTCCATCCTTCCCGAAGAGAGCAGCGTCGGCGTCGCGATGGGACCCCATCCCCCACCGCCGAAGGCGTCGAGAAACCCGGCCACGAATCCGAGCGGGCTAAGGAACGCCCGGGGAACCGGCCTGACGTGAATGGGACGCTCGGTCCTCCTGAACGCGAACCGGCTGAGTACGTAGATCCCGAGCATAAAGAGGAATATGGCGACCGCCGGCTCGACGTAGGCCGCCGTTGACTCCAGCGAGGCCGCCCAGACCAGCCCCAACGCTCCCAATAGCGCCCCAACCCCGCCAGGAACCGCAAGCCACACGATCTTGGACCAGTCCACATTCCCGAAACTGGAGTGAGAGATCCCAGAAACCGCCGTGGTCCCTATCTCCGCCATGTGTACAGCCGCCGAAGCTAGCGCCGGCGCTACGCCCGCCGCCAAAAGTACCGTAGTCGACGATACCCCATATGCCATCCCCAGAGACCCATCCACCAACTGAGCAACTACACCGGCCAGAGCCAACAGGAAGAAATTCTTCATCTACACTAACCTCCCTAAACCTATTTTGTCTATAACTATTGTTTACTTTACAAGACCGCTAGGGACTGTATAGCGTGAGGAATGTGGTGTCAAGTGCGCGGCGGTACTTTTTTCGGGTTCCCGCCGCGCGTTATCGAGGGCGGTTGGCGAACCTATGTGGGCTGTTGGCGAACCGCCCACATAGGTTCAGACGACCTGGCTCGTTGATGGGTCTCCTGCGACGCCGCTACCCTTCTCCTGGCGGTTGACCTGGATCGAGAACACGAGGGCACTGATCCAGACGGCCACGATCAGGATGTAGATCAGGA
>JACCSM010000124.1 GCA_013698525.1 Rubrobacteraceae bacterium | reverse complement strand
CACTCTTTCGAAAGAGCGCCCTGGCATGCGCGCTCGGATACGTCGTGTACGGGCTGTATCAGGTGGCTGACGGAGCGCTGCAACTCGGCTCGGTCGTCGTTGTCCTTGCTGGTCTGATCTACGTGGTACTCGGCGGTCTCGCCTACGCGATGTATCGTTCGGTGTTCGAGACGTCAAACTCCTGACAGCGCCGTGCCTAGAGCAGGTTGCAAAGATGTTTTGAACCACTTTGCAAGCATTTCAGCAGGTCAGCACTTTAGCTGATCAGCATTTCAGCTTGGTCTCACTGAGACCTGATGCCCGAAGCTTGCAGCCGCAGTTTGTAGGAGGCGCAGCCTCTCTGCTAACCGCTTTGAGGTTCGAGCCCTACGCGCGACTAGCCCTCAGCATGTCAGCAATATAAGAGCTGACTTGCTGAAATGGGCCAGGAGCAGCAGCCACAACTCGCCATAGTCGTCTCCACACTCGTAATAGTCGCGCTATTCAACCCGCTGCGTCATCGCAACCAGTCGTTCATAGACCGCCGCTTCTACAGGAGAAAGTACGACGCGAGGAAGACGCTCGAAGCCTTCTCCGCCAGGCTTCGTGACGAGACAGACTTGCAGGCGTTGAACGACGACCTCGTAGGTGTTGTAAGGGATACCCTGTAACCGGCAAGTGTCTCGCTGTGGTTGCGTCCCGACACAGCCCCGCAGCGCGAGGACGAAGAATAGCCGCCGCCCCTATTAACCCGGTTTCGGGAAAGGAAAATACCCGGAAGTACATTTGCAGGACTCCTGCATAGCCCCGGTCCAACTTGGCTGTGGCCCTCTGACGCTATAGACTACCGAAAGGTCGGGCGTATGGCGAAGCAGGGAGGATGGATGGGCGAAAAGCCGGGCAGGGACGTCGAGAAGATCTACTCTACATCGGAGTTCGTGGCGAAGTTGCGCAGGCTGGCCGATGCGCTGGAGGCTGGCGAGCGGTTCGAGATCCGGGTGGCCGGGGAGCGGGTCTACGTGCCCGCCCGTGCCGAGTTCAACGTCGAGCACGAGCGGGAGGGGGATGAGGAAGAGATCGAGTTCCAACTCAAGTGGACCAACTCGTGAGCTCTTCCATGCCGGCTGCCCCGTAACCTCAAGGGGCTTGCTAGAACCTGGACGCGCATTCGGCTACGAGCGAGAGGCTTGGAGCCAAAACAAAAGCTGAAATGCTGAAGTGCTGACCGGCTGAAATGCTTGCAAAGAGCTTTTTTGCAAACTGCTCTTGTAACGCCTTTCGTAGCGCTTGGGGGAGGCGGCAATCCTGTATAGTGGTGTTGAGACACAAGGAGCAAGCGGGCAAGGGTGAAGATTCGCTGGGTCGAACACCGGAGCGCTGCCAGGATGGCCTGGTCGCTGTGGGTAGCATGCGTGGCGCTCATCGCGCTCGCCCTCTTGCTCGACTCCCTCCTCAATCATGACATCCTCTCCTACCCCTGGCAAGTACGAAGCAACGATAGGGCTCTGTACCCTATCTATGCCATACTGACAGGGATAGTGTCACTGGTGTACCCGACGATCGGGGCACTGATCGTCTCGCGGCTACCGAGAAACCCTATCGGCTGGATCTTCTGCGGCGTGGGCTTGCTTTACCAGATACAGCACCTCACCCTGGCCTACTCCGACTACGCCCTGTCCGGGAAAATAGCCTTGCCCTGGGGCGAGTATGTAGCCTGGCTCTCGACGTGGGTAGGGTTCGCTGGATTGATCCTGGCGGGAGTGTTCTTGATGCTGCTGTTCCCCGACGGGCGTCTACTGTCTCGTCGGTGGAGGGTCGTAGCATGGGCGGCGGTTTTAGGTGCTGCGTTGGCAGCGCTCACCGACGGCTTCTATCCTGGACGTGTGGCCACCCATGGTTACGTTGAGAACCCGCTTGGGGTTATGGGGATGATCGGCCAGGAGTTGACAACTTATGCCTCCCTCGCAGGCTCGAAGCTCCTCGCTTCGGCGCTGCTACTGGTGAGCACTCTGGCCGCGCTGTTTTCGCTTGTAGTCCGGCTCCGCCGTGCGTCGGGTGATGCACGCCAACAGCTCAAATGGTTCTTGTACGCTGCTACCCCGGCGACTATCTGTCTGTCCGCGTTCTTGGTTGAAGTAATGATCAGCAACTACACGCAAACCCTGATGTTCGAGATGTTGAACGTACTAGACTACCCTATTTACTATGCCAGTTCTTACACGCCCGCGTTCGCTTTGCTTCTCCTCGCGGTCTTTGCTTGTATCGCCATACTTCGCTATAGGCTCTACGACATAGACCTCCTCATGCACCGCACCCTCGTCTACGGTGCTCTGAGCGCGTGTGTGATCGGTACCTACGTGCTCGCAGTGGTGGGATTCGGAACCCTCTTTCAGGCGCGGGGTAACCTCGGCATCTCGCTCCTGGCCACGGTGGTTGTGGCCGTCCTGTTCCAGCCGCTTCGGAGCAGGCTCCAGCGCGGCGTGAGCCGCTTGATCTACGGCGAACGGGACGACCCTTCCGCGGTGACCTCGCGCCTGGGGAGGCGCCTCGAAGCGACGCTCGCACCCGAAGCTGTGCTGCCTACGGTCGTAGAGACGATAGCCCAGGCTCTCAAGCTTCCCTACGTGGCCATCTTGATGAAGGAGGGAGAGGGCTTTCGGAGTGCCGCTGCCTACGGATCGCCCAGGACAGAACCGGAAGCCCTGCCGCTCATCTACCAGAGGGAGGAGATCGGACGCCTGGTGATCGCGCCCAGAGCCCCGGGCGAACAGTTCTCCTCAGCCGACCGCAGTCTGCT
>JACCSM010000417.1 GCA_013698525.1 Rubrobacteraceae bacterium | reverse complement strand
TACAAGTACTTCTCGGGCGTCGAAGCGATCCTGCTCGCCTGGCACGAACGTCAGGTCAGCCGCCACCTCGAACATCTCGCCGAGGTCCGGGACCAGGCCGGCGACCCCGGCGAGCGTCTCGAGGCGGTGCTCGGCGCGTATGCGCTCATTGCGCACGAGCACCACGGCACCGAGCTCTCGGCACTCCTGCATCAACGTGAGCACGTCGGCCGAGCGCAGCAGCAGCTTCGCGACATGATTCGAGACCTGCTGACCGAGGGCGCTGCCACCGGCCACTTCCGGGACGATGTCGCGCCCGGCGAGCTCGCGAGCTACTGCCTTCACGCACTCGGTGCGGCCGGCAGCCTGCGGTCCAAGGCCGCCGTCCGCCGGCTCGTCACGGTCACTCTGGCCGGGTTGCGCCCCCGCGCTGACTCGTTCCGATAGCGCTGGCGCCGGAAGCCCACCTCAACGCTTCGCTGCGAGGCTGTCGGCATGTCCTTTGAAGATAGAGGATTGGCGTTTCAGGAGATGTACTATATTGATCATCCCTGCAGGTGTGCCCGTGATCCGACCGATTCCGTCGAGCTCCCTTGTCTCGATGATCTCGGAGAGCGACGTCTCCCCGGTTTCTCGGAAGCTGTGAAGCCCGGCCCGCCATGTGCCTTGCGTGGAAGCTAGCGCCGAGGGTGAAGGCATAAGTGTCGACTGCGGGGATGTTGCTGCTGGCCGGGCCTGCTATCGATCGAGCCATTCACCCTGCCACTATTTGGCACGACTTGATTACGCAGCAGTCGCCTTAGGCTCCTTCGAGGAGGCGGGAGTGGTCCACATGGTAGAGCGATTCTTTGAGGAGCACCCCCAGGTGGGCGTCAGCCAGCTCGTAAAAGACCCGCCGCCCCTCCCGACGTCGTCTCACCAGACCGAGGTCCCGCAAGACGCGCAGCTGGTGGCTCGTCGCCGACGAACTCATCCCAACTGCCTTCGCCAGCTCCCCAGCCGATAGCTCCCCGAACTCCAGCAGGGCGAAAAGCATCCGTATGCGCGTGGGGCCGGCCAGAGCACCCATTAGGGCCGCTACGCGCTCGTCCACCCCGTCGATGTGCCCATCGCCCAGCACGTCTCGCGGCTCGAGGAGCCGGGTGCCGGGCGGAGACCCTTCAAAATGCGGCATGCAGAGATTATATGCACGATTGAAGAATATCTCAAATGAGGTACGATTATCTGAGATCATTATCCTGGAGTTCGACCGTCGGGGAACTCATGCACGATCGACTTAGGAGGGCCAAGCGGGGCGCAATGGCACGATTTTTCAGCAGGACGGACCGGTCGCACCACCATCACAACGAGCATGGGAAACACGGACACTCCCACGGGGCCGTGGATCCCTGGATAGCCGCCTCCGAGCGCGGCATTTGGGCCGTCAAGTGGTCCTTCGTCGGGCTCTTCATGACGGCCCTGGTGCAGCTCGTAGTTGTCGTGCTCTCGGGTAGCGTTGCCCTGCTCTCGGACACCATACACAACTTCGGGGATGCTGCCACGGCCGTACCGCTGTGGATAGCCTTTGCGCTCTCGCGCCTAGGCGCGAACAAGCGCTTCACGTTCGGTTACGGACGCGTCGAGGACCTCCCGGCGTGGTCGTGGTACTGATCATCCTGTTCAGCGCCCTCGTCGCCGGCTACCAGGCCGTAGAAAGGCTCTTGAACCCCGAGCCCATTGGGCTGTTGTGGGCGGTCGTAGTGGCTTCCGTGATCGGGTTTGTCGGTAACGAGGCGGTGGCTGTCTTCCGCATCAGGGTGGGGCGCGAGATCGGCAGCGCGGCGCTCGTCGCCGACGGCTACCACGCGAGGACGGACGGGTGGACGAGCCTCGCCGTCTTGCTCGGGGCCGTGGGCGTCTGGCTCGGCTACCCTCTCGCCGACCCGATCGTGGGCCTGCTCATCACCGCTGCCATACTTGGCATCGTCTGGCAGTCGGGCAAGGCCGTCTTCGCGCGTCTGCTCGGCGGGGTCGAGCCCGAGACCGTGGACGAAATCCGTAACGTCGCCCGCCGCGTCCCCGGCGTAGAGGATGTGGCCGAGGTACGCGCGTGGTGGCTCGGACACCGTCTGCGAGCGGAGGTCAACGTCGCCGTCCAGGCGGGACTCTCGGTGGCGGAGGGTCACGCCATTGCACGGGGGGTGGACAATGGCCTCGTGCACGAGCTGCGCTATCTTGATGCGGCCGTGGTCCACGTAGATCCCTTGGGGGAGTCGGGTGAGGCGCACCATCGCACGGGCGGCGACCACGGCCACGCCGACCTGCAGGCCAGCCCAGGACGGTCGAACGGGCCGAGCTAGAAAAGCGGGGGAGAGCGCCGGCCGCATTGCCGCTAACGTCCACCAGCCGGCGCGAGTTTCGTCAGCAGGAGCGCCCGGAGGACACTGAGGAGGCAATTCTGGAGGCCACCGCCCGCGTCCTGGGCACCGGTTTCCTCAACGCAGACGGCGCACTCCGGCAGGACCGCCGCCTCTCTAGCATCCAACATCAGGTACGACGTTAATGTGACGTTGGAAGATCGCGCCTCGAGTTCCCAAGCGCAGCCTACAACGCTGCCCTCAATCTGGGTTAGGGCGGGTTCGCGACGAACCCGCCCAACCGGTTTCCTTTCTCTCATTCACGATGTGGATAGCAATGTCATCGCCGCAGGCCGCCCAGGCCTGGGCTCACTCCAAACACGCCTCGATGCACTCGGCGCGTACGGCGGCATCCACGAGGGTGCCGCTCGGGTTGGCCTCGACCATCCGTTGGACCTAGGTTATGGCTTCTCCTTCCGGTGTATTGGTCCGTAGCTAATGGGGCCGGGTCAGCTTCCCGCGTACCATTGCTGGCGCCACTGGCGCATCTGCTCGATCTCCCGTTTCTGGGCAGAGACGATGTCCTCTGCAATGCCCCTTATCTCCGAGTTCTTGCTCTTCTGCAGGGCGACCTCGGCCATCGCTATCGCGGACTCGTGGTGCGGGATCATGTTGTCTATAAACGCCCGGTCGAAGGGGTCC
>JACCSM010000116.1 GCA_013698525.1 Rubrobacteraceae bacterium | reverse complement strand
CGCGACGTGCCTGAGCCCGATGAGAAGGGCACGGCTCTTACCCCTACGGCCCCTGGGCTTGGGGTCTGCGAGGTCGTCCTCTACTCCGACGACCACGACGCGACGCTCGCGGGGATGAGCGAGCGTCGCATCAGGAACCTGATCGAGGTCTGGGCCGACCGCTACGAGGAGCTTGGCGCCCGCGAAGAGGTCCGCTACGTCTTTATCTTCGAGAACAAGGGTGAGGCCATCGGCGTCACCCTACACCACCCGCACGGCCAGATCTACGCCTACCCCTTCGTCCCTCCCCGTCCTAAAAAGGAGCTCGAAGCGGCCCGCGAATACAAGACCCACAGCGGAGGCTGCCTCCACTGCGACCTCCTCTCACAGGAGCACGAGGACGGGCGCCGGATGGTCGCCAAGGGGGAGCACTTCAGCGCCTTCATCCCTTTCTACGCCCACTTCCCCTTCGAGGCACACGTCTACTCCCGCCGCTGCGCCTCCTCCATAGCGGACCTCGACGCCGCGGAGCGGTGGGACCTGGCACGCGTCCTCAAGCGTCTCCTCATCGGCTACGACGCCCTTTTCGGCTTCTCGCTCCCCTACATGATGGTCATGCACCAGAGCCCGACGGACGGCGAGGACTACGAGGGTGTCGCCCACTTCCACGTCGAGTTCTACCCGCCCAACCGCACCGCAGATAAGCTCAAGTACCTGGCCGGTAGCGAGACCGGCGCCGGGGCTTTCGTCATGGACGTGCTGCCGGAGCAGACCGCGCACACGCTGCGCGAGGCCATCGAGAGCGCCGCGGACGAAGCCGGCGACGCGGCCCCGTGAAGCTCCTGGTCACGGGCGGGGCCGGCTACGTCGGGAGCGTCGTGGCCTCGCAGCTGGTCGAGGCCGGGCACGAGACGGTGGTCCTGGACAACCTCTCCAAGGGTCACCGGGCTGCCCTTCCAGATGGGGCACGCCCGGTCGAGGGGGATCTGCTGGACGAAGGCTTTGTCCGCGAGACGCTCGCGGAAGGTTTCGACGGGGTCCTGCACTTCGCGGCGCTCTCCCTCGTCGGCGAGTCCGTAGAGCAGCCGGAGATCTACTACCGCAACAACGTCTGCGGGACGCTCAACCTCCTGGAGGCGATGGGCGAAGCGGGTACAGGGCGACTCGTCTTTTCATCGACGGCCGCCGTCTACGGGGAGCCCGAGGAGGTACCCATACGGGAGTCGGCCGCGACCCTGCCTACCAACCCTTACGGCAGCTCCAAGCTCGCCGTGGACCGGCTCATCGGCGCCGTGTGCGGGGCTCGTGGGCTGGCAGCGACGAGCCTCCGCTACTTCAACGTGGCGGGGGCGGGCGGGCGGTTTGGGGAGGACCACCATCCTGAGACGCACCTGATCCCTCTAGTCCTCAAGGCCGCGGCGGAGGGCTCGTCCGTGAAGATCTTCGGCACCGACTACCCGACACGCGACGGCACCGCCGTACGCGACTACATCCACGTCGAAGACCTCGGCCGCGCCCATCTGCTGGCGCTCGAGGCGGCCGGGCCAGGAGAGCACAGCGTCTACAACCTTGGCAACGGCGCAGGCTTCTCCGTCAGGGAGGTCGTCGAAGCCGCCCGGCGCGTCACTGGCAAGAGCATAGACGCCGTCGAAGCGCCGCGGCGGGCGGGGGACCCGCCCGCGCTTGTGGCCTCGAGCCAGAAGATCCAGGCCGACCTCGGCTGGAAGCCCGAGAAGCCGGAGCTGGAGACCATGATCTCCGACGCCTGGGCCTGGATGCGAGACCATCCCAACGGTTACGAGTAGGAGTCTGCCTTGCGAGAGACAGAGCAGAAGGCGGCGCGGGCGTACAGAGAGCAGTTCGGCGAGGAACCCGCGCTCGTGGCCAGCGCTCCAGGGCGCGTGAACCTGATAGGGGAGCACACCGACTACAACGGCGGTTTCGTCCTCCCCTGCGCCATCGACCGCCGCATCGCCGTCGCAGTAGGGGCCGGCGAAGGCGCACTCTACTCTGCCGACTTCGACCAGACTCGCCAGATAGATGAGAAGGACTCTTCCTGGGCAGATTATCCTCGCGGCGTGGCCTGGGCGATGGGGGAGGCGGGACATGAGATCGGAGGGTTCAGGGCCGCCTTCGCCGGGGACGTGCCCCTCGGCTCGGGGCTCTCCTCATCTGCAGCTATCGAGGCGGCTACGGCGCTCGCCCTCGACGCGTTCTTCGGGCTTGGGGTCGGCCGCACCGACCTCGCTATCATCTGCCAGCGGGCCGAGAACGACTACGTGGGGGTGGGCAGCGGCATAATGGACCAGTATGCCTCCCTACTCTGCGAGGCCGGTGCGGCCCTGCTCGTCGACTGCCGTTCGTTGGAGGCAGAGAGCGTCCCGCTCGACCTCCAAGCCGCGAGCCTGGCCCTGGTCGTCTGCGATACCCGCGTGGAGCGCGGCCTCGCAGACACTGGCTACAACGACAGGAGGGCGACGTGCGAGCGTGCGGCCAGAATGCTTGGTGTCGAGGAACTGCGCGACGCCACGGAAGGGGATCTGGATCTCCTCTCTGGAGCGGAGCTGAAGCGCGCGAGGCACGTCGTCTCCGAGAACGCCCGCGTCCTCGAGGCAGTCGAGGCGCTAAGAGACTGGGACTTCGAAGAGTTCGGGCGCCTGATGTACGCTTCGCACGCCTCGCTGCGTGATGACTACGAGGTCTCGACCCTCGAGCTGGACACCTTCGTTAAAGCGGCGGAACAGCACGGCGCCAGGGGGGCACGTCTCACGGGCGCTGGTTTCGGTGGGTGCGCGATCGCCCTCGTACCTCAAGATGAGACCGCTGCGTTTACGAACGCTTGCGAGCAGGCATTCGCCAAGAGTGAGTTCGAGGAGCCCGCCTTCTACGAGTTCGTCCCTGCGGCAGGAGCGGAGCTTGCAGATTAGACCGATTTGCACGAGTATCGACCCACTGTGAATCACGCACCCGCCTGCGAGCGATCGGCGACGAGC
>JACCSM010000106.1 GCA_013698525.1 Rubrobacteraceae bacterium | reverse complement strand
GTTGACCCACGCATCATGCTGCGTGCATAACCCTCGTCGGATAGTGTGCTCAACCGCTCGCATGTGCATGGCGTGATGGGTCAATGTCACCGCAACCCGCTGTAGACTCCGGCCGTCCTGACTCCGGTGTGTGTACAAGCCTATTTGAGAAGTTGTCTTACCTGTTGAGTCCTCCGGGCCTTCAAGTACCGCCACAAACCATCTCTCCGTGGGGCACCACCAAACCGTAACGTAGGATGCACAGGGAGGCGCTGGCGGGGATGAGGATGTTCCTGTTTGCGTGCGCTGATCCGTACAAATCTCGCCAAACTTCGCGACCCATAAGGGGAAGCGGGACGGCAGAACTAAGGCCATCCGTCCGTGACCCGTACCTACCTCGGTCGATACGAACCTGGCCCTGTGCATGTTCCCCCAGGTACCGTATGCTGCTGCTAGACGATCGGAAAAGGCGAACGAAGGAGGGCAACGTGAGCCACATCGTCGCGGCCACGAGCGAGAGCCCCGTCGCGCCTGCGGCGACCAGAAAGGGGAACGGATGAACGGTACCAAGGGTGACTACGCTGAGGTGAACGGTCTCAGGATGTACTACGAGGTCCACGGCGAAGGCCGGCCGCTGGTCCTGCTCCACGGCGCCTACATGACGGTCGACACCATGGGGTCGATCTTGCCCGGCCTGGCCGAGACCCGGCGGGTGATCGTCCCCGAGATGCAAGGTCACGGGCGCACCGCCGACATCGACCGGCCCATAGCCTACGAGGGGATGGCCGACGACGTGGCGGCCCTGCTGCGCCACCTCGGGATCGACGAGGCCGACGCCTTCGGCTACAGCATGGGCGGCGGGGTGGCCCTCCAGCTCGCCATCCGCCACCCGGGCTCGGTGCGCAGACTGGTGGCCGCCTCGGCCTCCTACACGAGCGACGGTATGCAGCCCGAGCTGCACGAGATGGTCCCGAGCATCACGCCCGAGATGTTTGCCGGGTCCCCGATCGAGGCGGCCTACCAGGAGGTCGCGCCCAACCCCGGGGACTTTCCGACGCTGGTCGAGAAGCTGAAGCGTCTCGACATGACGCCCTTCGCCTGGCCCGCCGAGGACGTCAGGGGGATCGAGGCGCCGACCATGATCGTCGTCGGCGACGCCGACGCCATCCGCCTCGAGCACGCCGTCGAGCTGTTCCGGTTGCTCGGGGGCGGGGTCATGGGAGACCTCGCCGGGCTCCCCGAGTCCCGACTCGTGGTGCTCCCCGGGACCGCCCACTTTATCCCGCCGGGCAGCGGGGTCCTGGACCGCGCCGAGTGGCTGCTGGCGATGGTTTCGCCGTTTCTCGACGCGCCCACGCCGGAGGCGGAGCCCTCCGCGGGGGGCGGGGCGTGACGCGCGTCCTCGACATAGCTGACCAGGCGCGCGGGGAAGAGGCCGGCGAGTTCCAGGGGCGCCTCCTCGGCGCCAGCGTCTCGGTCATCGTCGTAGATGCGCCGCCGGGGGGCGGCCCGAGGCTGCACAGGCACCCCTACGAGGAGGTCTTTGTGGTGCAGGAGGGCAGCGCGACCTTCACCGTCGGGGACGACGTTATCGAGGCGACGGGCGGCCAGGTCGTTGTGGTGCCGGCCGGCGTGGCGCACAAGTTCGTCAACTCCGGCGCCGGGCGGCTGCGGCAGGTCGACATACACGCCAGCGACCATTTCGTTACCGAGTGGCTCGAATGACCGAGGCGGGTCAATCCGGACGATCCACTCGCCCCGGCCGACCCGCCTCGGTGGCGGACATGGGCGGCAGCGAGAGCCGCGGCCGCCAGGGTGCGCCGCGGCAGGTCGATAACCTTCGAGAGCGGGCCAGCCGCCAACCAAGCGCTAGTCTTCTCGCGAAGACCGCCTGGCAATGGCGCGGGCGACGATGCCTTCTATGACCTCGGTCTTCGCTTCGGCGTAGTGCTGCATGCTCGGCCAGTCCCTGCTCGCCAGGTCGCGCTTGGTCCGGGCGTAGAGCTCGCGGTCACCTTGGTCCTCGCGCAGCCGGTTGCGCAGCAGCAGGTAGCGTTCGATCTCCAGCGAGCCTGAGGAGAAGACGTGCACGTGGACGTCCTTTTTCGGGGTCCGGAACATCCGGTGCTCGTCGAAGTCCGGCTCGCGCACGCGCAGGACGTATCCAGCCCCCTCAAGGGCGGGCAGGTAGGAGGCCTCCTCGCCGGAGTCCTCGACCACGAGGAGGACGTCCACTATGGGCTTGGCGGCGAGCCCTGGCACCGAGGTGGATCCGATATGCTCGACCGAGAGCGCCGCCTCTCCTAGAGCTGCCCGAATCTTTGCCTCCTCCCGGCCGAAGCGCTCGGACCACGCCGGGTCGCAGTCCGCGACGACGATGCTTTGTGGCTCGATCTCCCCTATGATGACTCTTCGGAGTCGCTCCTCGATGGGGTCATCCGGCACGCTGTCCTCCAAACCTTGCTCTTGTCGGGCGCACACGTGCAATATTATCCTCCGCGGTCCTTGATCAGATCACGCTGTCCTTCAACCATGGTGTAGATGAAGACGCTCCCAATACCCACGTGCTCCCTAGCCTCGGGATCGCCCGCGAGGATAGGGAAGTCGTTGTACTTCGCGCATGTCCCGTGCGATGCGCTTCTCAAGAGGTGAGCACTTCTTGGGCTGCCCGTCCGCCGGAGCGTACCGCTCCCTCCATATACCCGTTCCAGACTTCTGAGGTCTCCGTACCAGCCCAGTGGGTACGGCCAACGGGCTTACGCAGCGCCTCACCGTAGCCCGTCCACACGCCGGTCCCGAAGCGCCCGCCGTAGCAGCCCCGGCTCCACTCCTCAGCCGCCCAGTCTCTCTCGACATACTCCTCGGGGTCCGCGGCGCGGGGCCCGAAGAACTTCGCGAACACGGAGAGGACCAACTCCCTGCGCTCCTTGGGCGGAAGCTCTCCGGTCCTACGTCCGTGCCTCCCCTCCAGGAAGCCCAGGACTACGCCGCAGCTGAGGTCGGGCGGCGAGTTGTCGAACATGATGCTCACCTCGTCGTCGA
>JACCSM010000060.1 GCA_013698525.1 Rubrobacteraceae bacterium | reverse complement strand
ACCCCGTAGCGCCCCTCAGAGGGGTTCTCGAAGGCGATGATAGGGACCGAGGGTGTCTCGGCCGTGACCTCGAAGCCTTCAGGGACGGAGAAGACGGCGTCTCCGTGGCTCGTCCAGGCCTTCTGCTCATCAGGCGTGCCGGCGAAGAGGCCCTCGTGACTCTTGACGACAAGGTCAGAGCGGCCGTACTCCCTGATCTGGACGGCCCCAACCTCCCCGCCCTCCACGAGTGCCATGAGCTGCATCCCGTAACAGATGCCAAGCATCGGCACGCCGAGGTCAAAGAGATCTGGGCCAACACGCGGGGCGCCGTTCTCGTAGACGCTGTTGGGGCCACCGGAGAGGATGATGCCCTCGGGGTGTTTCGCCCGGATCTCCTCTACGGGCGTATCGTAGGGGATCATCTCCGAGAACACGCGGCATTCCCGAACGCGGCGCGCGATCAACTGCGAGTACTGGCCACCGAAGTCGAGGACCAGGATCAAACTACCTGCCCATTCCGACGCCCTGGGAGCGCTGCTCGGTTTTGCCCTCGGTCGCTAGCGAGGGCGCGAACATGACCTCGGCCTTCTGGAACTCTTTTATGTTCTGGTAGCCCGTCGTCGCCATGCTGGTCCTAAGGGCGCCCATGAGGTTGAGCGTACCGTCGTTCTCCCGCGCCGGCCCGACGAGTATCTCCTCCAGCGAACCCGTGGTCCTCGTGCTTATACGGGTGCCGCGAGGGAGGGTCGGGTGGAAAGTAGCCATCCCCCACGAGTAGCCGCGGCCTGGGGCCTCCTCCGCCCTGGCGAAGGCGCTGCCCAGCATCACGGCGTCGGCCCCGCAGGTTATGGCCTTGGCGATCTCACCGCCCGTGCGCATCCCACCGTCGGCGATGACGTTAACGTACTCACCGGTCTCGAGGTAGTGGCGCATACGGGCGGCGGCGGCGTCGGCCACGGCCGTAGCCTGCGGCACGCCGACGCCGATCACACCCCGCGTGGTGCAGATGCGCCCTGGCCCGACGCCGACGAGGACGCCGACAGCCCCCGTCCGCATGAGGTGGAGCGCCGTCGAGTAGCTCGCGCAGCCGCCGACTATTACGGGCACGTTCAGGGAAGGCACGAACTCCATCAGGTTCAACGGTTCGACGGACCTCGAGACGTGCTCGGCGGAGACCACCGTCCCCTGGACGACAAGTACGTCGAGGCCGGCCTCTATGGCCGCCTTGTGGTAACGCTCGACCCGTTGGGGCGTGAGCGAGGCCGCCGCTATGACGCCCTTGTCCTTTATCTCCTGCACGCGCCGGAAGATGAGCTCTTCTTTGATCGGCTCGGCGTAGATATCCTGCATGACTCTCGTGGCCTTGTGCTCGGGGAGGCTCGCTATCTCCTCGAAGACGGGATCGGGGTCCTCGTACCTCGTCTGCAATCCCTCGAGGTTGAGTACGGCGAGGCCGCCCAGAGAACCGATGGTGCCCGCGGTCGTTGGATCGACGGCCGCATCCAGTGCGCTGGCCAGGCAGGGCAGGTCGAAGTTCAGGTTGCCGAGCGACCAGGAGATGTCTACGTCCTCGGGATCTCGGGTCCTGCGGCTCGGTACTATGGCGATCTCGTCGAGCCCGTAGGCCCGGCGTGCGGTCTTGCCTCTCCCTATCTCAATATCCATGTGGGTGCTGAAGTTCCTTTCCGGTCGTTGCGGGCAGATAGAAAGGAGCCCACGGAGAACTGCCTCCGTGGGCCCCGATACACTTTTTTGCCGTACTTTGCAATAGGGCTTATGCTACACCGCGACCGCCGCCAGGGTCAAGCAGCGGGCCCGCCCTAGAGTCCCGGTATTATCCCCAGAAGGGCCAATATTACTAGCACGATGATGACCACCACTGCGATGGTAACCAGGTTGTTGTTACTCACTCGTCTACCTCCCTGGAGACCCATTCTGTACCAGAAAGAGCTGCCTCCTTAGAGGAGCCGCGAGAGCAACACCAAGATCAGTAGAATCAAAAGAACGACTACAAGTATCGGTATGAGCCCACCCCGCACTTTCTCACCTCCCTCGCCAGAGAACTTTTCCTAAGTAACGAACGGCAATACGAGCACAGCCAGAAGGATCATCACCAGGACGACGACCACTATGGCGAGTCCCCTATCTATCCTCCCTCACCTCGCTCCCTATCTCTCGGTGGCCGGCTACAGCCGCAATATATACCTTCTGAGACCCAGGCGAAACAAGAAAGGTTACGAAAAGGCGGCGCCCCTTTCGGGACGCCGCTGGTAGAAGCTCTGCTGGAGAGCTCCTTCTTACATCATACCGCCCATGCCGCCACCTGCGGGCATAGCGGGCATATCCTCCTCGGGCTCGGCCACGATGACATCCGTGGTCACGATGAGGCTGCCGATGGAGGCAGCGTTCTGCAGGGCGGAGCGCGAAACCATCGTCGGGTCGGTTACACCGGCCGAGACGAGGTCCTGGTACTCGCCTACGAGGGCGTTGAAGCCCATGTTGCCACCCTCGGTGCGGACCT
>JACCSM010000042.1 GCA_013698525.1 Rubrobacteraceae bacterium | reverse complement strand
TAAACGACGCCGTCCAGACCGATGCTGCCATAAACCCCGGTAACTCGGGTGGCCCGCTGCTCGATTCGCGCGGCACGGTCATAGGGGTCAACGCCCAGATCGCCTCCGAGTCGGGAGGCTTCGAGGGTGTTGGATTCGCCGTCCCGATCAACACCGTCAAGAGCGTGATAGAGCAGCTAATAACCGACGGGAAGGTGGTGCACGGCTACATCGGGGTCTCCATGTACCAGTTGGGCATAGACGAGTTCTCCGCCTACGCCGGCCTCTCCGAGAGAGATCTCAGGGAACGGTACAGTCTACCCGGCAACGGGGCGATAGTCAGTGAAGTAACCCCCGACGGTCCGGCGGAGAAGGCTGGCATCCGGGGTGGGGATGAGAAAGAGATCGAGGGTATACGCGTTCCCATGGGGGATGTCATAACCGGGATCGAGGGCGAACCGGTCTCCTCCTCCGAGGACGTTATAGAGGTCGTCAACTCCGTGAGACCCGGCGAAAAGCTCCTTATGACCGTCGTGACCCCTGGCGAGAAGGAGCGCCGCGTGAACGTTACGGTCGGTACCAGGCCGGAAGGAGTGTAGGGGGTGTCGGACGACGGGCCCAAGCGCGAGGCCGCCAACGCGGCGGTGGAACGTTACGTCGTGAGCGGCATGGTGGTTGGACTCGGGACGGGCTCGACGGCCACATTCGCGGTGCGCAGGATCGGGGAACTCGTGGCTTCGGGAGAATTGAGGGACGTAAGGGGCGTACCGACCTCGGCCAAGACCACAGCCCTGGCCAACGAGCTCGGCATACCGCTGGCGACGCTCTCGGAGGCCCGTCCGCGCTTTACCGTAGACGGTGCCGATGAGATCTCCCCCGAGCTCGCCCTCGTCAAGGGACGTGGAGGCGCGCTCCTTCGGGAGAAGATCGTGGCCTCATCCAGCCAAGAGGGCTTGATCGTGGTCGCTGACTCGAGCAAGCTGGTTGGCTCTCTGGGCGCAGGTCCCCTGCCGGTCGAGATCGACTCCTTCGGGTGGGAGACCACCCTCGAAGCCCTCGCCTCCCTCGGCTGCGAGCCGGAGCTGAGGATGGACTGGACGGATCCCGGGCGCCCATTCGTCACTGACGGCGGCCACTACACGGCTGACTGCGCGTTCGAGAAGATCGCTGATCCTGCTTCGCTCGAGGTAGAGATCAAACATATCCCGGGCGCCCTCGAGTGTGGCCTCTTCGTCGGCCTCGCCCGCGCCGCGGTCGTCGCCGGCGAAAGCGGAACAGATGTCATCGAGGCGAATTAGCATTTCAGCAAGTCAGCACTTCAGCTTTCGCGTGCGTAAAAGCCCTGGCTGAAGTGCTGACAAGCCGCCCTGCGGGCGGCGTGCTGACAGGCTGACTAGCTCCCTGCGGCGCCGAACCCGGCGCGGACGCCGGCGCGGACGGAGCGGTCCTTCTCGACGACGAGCTTGTAGATGTAGTCGTACTCGACGTAGACGACGGCCTTGCCGTCCTGCATCGTGACGCGCAGGTGATCGTCGTTGGTCGCTATCTCTTTCACGTCGTCGGACTCTACGGTGAAGGTGTCGCGGCGGTCCCAGATAACGAGGTTCGCCCCTCCGTTCTTCGCCTCGTCTATGACCTTCTCGATCAACCGCTTCTCCATGGAACTGCCTCCTGTTTCTGAAATGCGTTCACAAAATGTCCATCCTATTCTACTTTAGAAAGCAGGTCAGGTAGGGAAGACCATCACCGGGGGCGTGGAGGGAAATCGTACGGGTCCTGGCCTCTGGTCTACAATAGCCACCGGTTGATCGGGCGTCACGGGAGGAACTTGAAGGGCTTCACTCGCAGGGTGAGGGATCTGGACCGGGCACTGTTCCGGGCGCTCTTCGGCCTGAAATGGGCGCCGCTCACGGCCGTGATGCGTGCCTTTACCGTGGCAGGGACGGCCGGCGCCCTTTGGGGCTTCCTCGCCGCCGTAGCCTTCTTGCTCACAGGCCTCGAGCCCTTGCACCTACTGATCCCCTGGGCCGCCGTCGCCGCCTCATGGACCTTCTCCGAGGGCGCCAAGTACCTCTTCAACCGCGCCCGCCCCTTTATGTGGGACACCGAGATAGCCCCGCTGACGAAGACGCCCTCCTCGAGCTCTTTCCCCTCTGGCCACTCCGCGACGGCGGCGGCAGGAGCCCTGACACTCTCCGTCCTCTACCCGCCGTTTGCTCCCGCGTTGGTGCTGGCCGGGGCCCTCGTCGTCCTCTCCCGCGTCTACCTGGGCGTCCACTTCCCCTTCGACGTCCTGGCCGGGGTCATCATAGGTACGGCGACCGCAGGAGCTGTGCTCGCCGGAGCCGGCATGGTAGCTTGAGTCCGCTGGGAGCGGTATCGAAGAGATCGGTGGCTTCTTACTTGCTCTATCATATGGTTGTGTGATTAGCTATCCGGAATGGGCGTACCTGCGGGGAGCGGTTGAGGAAGATAGCGTTCATCAACGCGAAGGGTGGGGTTGCGAAGACCACGTGCTGCGTGAACTTAGGCGCGGGACTCGCCCTTAAAGGCTACCGGACCCTCCTCGTCGACCTCGACTCCCAGGGGCAGGTTACGAAGAGTCTGGGCGTGCAGGCCGGTGAGGGGTTGGCGGAATTGCTGCAGGGCGACGCCGGCCTCGAAGACGTACAGATAGAGGCCCGCGAGAACCTGTTCGTGATCTCCGGTGGAGGGGCGCTCTCCGGCGCGAAGCGTATGATCTCCCGGATGGATATGCGCTCGGAGCTGGTTTTGAGCGAGACCCTCGAGGACCTCCGGGGATACGACTTCGTGCTGCTCGACACGGCACCTTCGTGGGACGTCC